>CALLVJ010000263.1 GCA_938010625.1 uncultured Stomatobaculum sp.
GGTTATGTGCCAACCCTTGCGATTGTGCGAGTCGGCGAGAAGGTACCGCAGCTCTCCTATGAAAAGGGCGCCAAGAAGCGCATGCAGAATTTTGGACTGGACGTCAAGACCTTTGTGTTTCCGGAGGATGTGGAACCAGAGATTTTTTTTCAGCGCTTCCGAGAGATCAATTCGGATTCAGGCATTGACGGCATTCTGCTCTTAAAGCCGCTGCCGGAGCAACTGGATGTGCAACGGGCAGACCAGATGATTAATCCTGAAAAGGATCTGGACGGCATTTCTCCGGTCAACATTGCCCGCGTTTTTGCAGGCGAAGAGGAAGGTTTTGCGCCCTGTACGGCGGAGGCTGTGATGGAGACACTCCGCACTTATGAGATTCCGGTGCGCGGAAAGCGCGCCGTGGTCGTGGGGCGCAGCCTTGTCGTGGGACGGACGCTCGCAATGCTCCTGCTCCGGGACAATGCGACAGTGACCATCTGCCACACCCAGACGAAGAATCTGAAAGAGGAGTGCAGAAAGGCGGAAATTCTCGCCGTGGCGGCGGGGCGAGCCAAATTAATTGACCGGAACTTTATATCAAAGGGCTGTGTGATTCTCGATGTGGGCATCAACGCGGATGAGGATGGCAATTTATGCGGCGATGTGAACCCAGAGGGACTCTCTGACCTGGCGGCAGCGCTGACGCCTGTGCCGCGCGGCATTGGCGCGGTCACAACCTCAGTGCTCGCAAAGCATCTGGTGCAGGCAGCCGCGCGGCACAGGCTGTAAAACCGGCGCGGGTGCTTGAGTTTCCTCCGATAAATCGGTACAATAAAAGAGCAGGCTCGGCAGTTTCGAGAGGAGGCTGTCGTGTTTCAGAAATGGAAAAAGAAGAAGCTGCTCTACTTGGTTCCCTTGCTCTTGCTGGTCGGAGCCTTGGCTTTGTTTGTGCATTTGCGGCGAAGTTCCAACGCCCTGCGCGGCGGTCTGATTTGTGAGACCTATGCGGGCAGTGCAGCTGGCAGTGAACAGGCGCCGAAGTCGAGGAAAAGTGGCAAAGAGACAGATATAGCGGATGAGAGCAGCACCGCGGAGAATCCTGTTGCGCAGACTGCGGAGAGCGCTGTGCAGCAGGTCAGCATTTACATCTGTGGTGCCGTGCAGCATCCGGATGTCTATGAAGTTCCAAAGGGCACGCGTCTGCACGAGGTCCTGGCGCTTGCCGGCGGTTTTGCGGACAATGCTGCCCGGGATGCCGTGAATCTCGCGGCAGTGGTCGAGGACGGCAGCATGATCCGTGTGCCGACGCTCGAAGAGGCAGCGCGCAGCACAGAGGTGGCTCTTTCGGAAGGAGAGGCAGAGAGCGGAAAGGTGGATCTGAACCGTGCAGATAAGGAAGCGCTGATGCGTCTCCCAGGCGTAGGAGAGCGAAAGGCAGAGCAGATTCTCGCGTACCGGAAAGCGCATGGGAAATTCAAGAGCGCGGAGGAAATCAAAAATATTCCGGGCATCAAAGAAAAGGCATTTGAAAAGTTAAAGGACAGCATCACGATCACAGAGTGAGGAGAGGGAGAATGGCAAAGATTTTGGTTGTAGACGATGAGAAACTGATTGTGAAGGGGATCAGCTTTAGTCTGCAGGCAGATGGGATGGAAGTAGATGCAGCCTATGACGGTGAGACTGCGCTGCAGAAAATCCGGGAGAAGTCCTATGATCTGGTGATTCTCGATCTCATGCTTCCGGGCATGGACGGTATGGAAGTCTGTCAGGCGGTCCGGGAGTTTTCGGATGTGCCGATTATTATGCTGACAGCGAAATTAGAGGATATGGATAAGATTCTCGCCTTTGACACGGGGGTCGATGACTATCTCACGAAACCATTCAACATTCTAGAAGTGAAAGCGCGCATCAAGGCCATTCTTCGCCGAAATCAGAAGAATCAGCGGGAGGCAGAGAACACGCCGCGGCTCGCAGCGGGCGACCTCTCGGTGGATATCGAATCGCGGCGGGTCATGCTCGGCAGGCAGGAGATCAACCTGACTGCGAAGGAGTTTGATATTCTAGTGCTCCTGATGAAAAATCCGAATAAGGTATTCAGCCGGGAAAAACTGCTCGCGGCAATCTGGGAGAACAGAAGCAGCGAGGCGGGCGATGTGCGCACCGTCGATGTGCATGTGCGGCGACTCCGCGAAAAGATTGAGCCCTCGCCCTCGGCACCGCGCTATGTGCATACGAAGTGGGGGGTCGGCTACTACTTCCGGGCGACGGAATGAATGTGACCTTACTCACGGTCGGCAGCCTGAAAGAGCGCTACTGGCGCGAGGCTGTCGCGGAATATGAAAAGCGGCTCTCCGTTTATTGCAAGTTTCATCTGCTCGAAGTAAAAGATGAAAAGACACCGGAGGCGCTGGACAGCGCTGCAGCGCTGCGCGTCCGGCAGAAAGAGGGGGAGCGCCTGCTCGAAAGAATTGATCCGCGCGCCCTTGTCGTGACGCTGGAGATTCAGGGCAAAAAATATAACTCAGAGAGCTTTGCGGCAGAAATGGCCAAACTTGAGGAGAGAAGCCGCGGAGAGCTCGTCTTTGTCATTGGGGGATCTCTCGGGCTTTCAGCAGGGGTGTCGCAGCGCGCGGCGCTGCATCTCAGTTTTTCGGACTTCACCTTTCCGCACCAGCTGATGCGCGTGCTGTTTCTGGAGCAGCTCTATCGGAGCTATCGCATCCGGACGGGCGCGCCATATCACAAATAGTATGTACCGACGCCATAAATTTGCTATACTGGACAGAGCAAAACAGAGTTGAAGTTGACAGGAGGACGACGGCAGATGGAAGAGAACAACACAGAGAAGCGTATCGGAGAAGTTTGCATTGCAGATGAGGTCGTCGCTGTGATTGCAGGACTAGCGGCAACGGAAGTGGAGGGCGTGGATTCCCTGGGAGGGAAACTCACAAAGGAACTCGTCTCCCGCCTGAATTTTAAGAGTACATCGCGCGGTGTGAAGGTGTCACAGAGGAGCATGTCTCTGTGGAACTTTCCATCAACATCAAGTATGGCTACAATATTCCAAAGGTGACGAGAGAAGTGCAGGACAAGGTTGTCGCAGCGATCGAGAACATGACAGGTCTCAAGGTCATTGAGGTGAATGTCTCGGTGGTCGGCGTAAACATTGTCTGAGCAACAGCGGAGAAGCGGGATGAGAAGAGAGGGACAGTCGGCAGCGCATGCGGCTTTTGGAATTCTACTCGCCCTTGCATTGCTGCTCAGCTATGTGGAAGTGTTATTGCCCCTCTCAATTGGAATTCCGGGTGTCAAGCTGGGACTTGCGAATCTCGCAAGCCTGGTCTGTCTCTATTTGTTTGGGATACGGCGCGCGGCGCTGCTTTCCGTGCTGCGCATTGTGCTGACAGGGTTTCTGTTTGGAAATATGGCGGCAGTTCTCTACAGCCTCTCGGGCGCAGCCCTAAGCCTGGCAGCAGCCGCGTTTACAAAGCGGAGTGGTCTGTTCAGCGAACTCGGTGTCAGTGTGATTGGCGCGGTTTTTCACAATCTGGGGCAGCTGATTGTCGCGAGCCTGGTCGTGCAGAACAGAGGTCTGTTCTGGTATTTTCCGCTCCTGCTGCTTGCAGGGGTGATTACGGGCGCATTGATTGGCCTGCTCACAGCAGAGATTTTGAAACATTTGCCTGCCAGCTTGTGTGGGACAAGAGACTAGTAAAAGCATAGCACTTGTGCTATGCTTTACTCATTCTATGGGAAGTAGAACAAGAACGGAGGAAACAGTAGTTATGGCAAAGACCAAGGTAGATATTATTTCCGGCTTTCTCGGCGCGGGAAAGACGACTTTTATCAAGAAACTGCTCGCGGAGGCACTATCCGGTGAGAAAGTGGTACTGATTGAGAATGAATTCGGCGAGATTGGCATTGACGGCGGCTTTTTGAAGGATTCCGGTGTAGAGGTGCGGGAGATGAACTCCGGCTGTATTTGCTGCTCTCTGGTCGGAGATTTCGCAAGTTCGCTGAGGGAGATTCTCACGAAGTATACGCCGGATCGCGTGATCATTGAGCCCTCTGGTGTCGGCAAACTTTCAGACGTGATGCGCGCTGTCGCAGATGTCGAGAAAGAGCTCTCGGTCGCAGGCAATTCGGCGGTCACACTGGTCGATGTGAAGAAGGCGAAGCTCTACATGAAGAATTTCGGCGAGTTTTTCAACAACCAGGTGCAGTATGCAAAGACCATCGTGCTTTCCCGGACGGATGTTGCAGATCAGAAGAAGATTGATGGGGCGATTCAGCTGATTCGCGAAATCAATAAAGATGCGACCATCATTACAACGCCGCTGGCAGAGCTCTCCGGCGCAAAGCTTCTCGAAATTCTGGAGCATCCGATTGATCTGAAGGCAGAGCTTTTTGAGGAGCTTGCGGAGGAACACGAGCATCACCATCATGACGATGAGCATGAGCACTGCCACCATCACGATGAGGAGGAACACGAGCACTGCCACCACCACGATGAGGAGCACGAGCATCATCATCACCACGATGAGGACGGGCATTGCTGCTGTGGTCATGATCACCACCATCATCACGGTCATGATGCGGACGAGGTCTTTGAAAGTTTCGGCCTTGAGAATGTCCCGGCTTTTACTGAGGAGCGGCTGCACGCGCTGCTTTCAAAACTCGCGGAGAGCGAGGACTTTGGCAAGGTAGTGCGCGCAAAGGGCATGGTGCCGAGTGTGGACGGCGGAGCGTGGTTCCACTTTGATCTGGTGCCGGGTGAGACAGAGATTCGCCGCGGTGCAGCGGAGGCAAGCGGCAGGGTCTGCGTGATTGGCAGTGAGCTCCAGGAAGAGGCGCTCACAAAGGAGTTTAAGGCGTAAGCAATGGCAGAGCAATTTGAGAGAGAGGAAGAGAAGACCCCGGTATTTGTGATCAATGGCTTTCTGGAGGCGGGGAAGACGCAGTTTCTCCGCTTTACGATGGAGCAGCCCTACTTTCAGGCGGAGGGAAAGACCCTGCTGCTTGTCTGTGAGGAGGGCGAAGAAGAGTATCCGGAGGCCTTCTTAAAGAAGTACAATACGGCGGCCATTTATTTTGAGAGTCAGGAAGAGTGCACGAAAGAGGCGCTCCGCGCACTCGGCGAAGAGTTTCATCCGGAGCGTGTCCTGATTGAGTGGAACGGCCTTTGGCGGCAGGACAGTTTAGAGCTCCCGGACGAGTGGTTTTTGAACCAGCAGATCAGCATTTTTGATACGAGCACGCTGGATCTCTATCTGAAAAACATGCGCGCCTTTCTTGGTCCCATGCTGAATGCCACAGAGCTTGTGATCTGCAACCGCGCCGATGACATTTCGGAGGAGAAGCTCGGCAATTATCATCTCTCCCTCAAGGCAATGGCGCCGGATGCCGAGATTGTCTTTGAGGGCAAGGACGGCGAGATTCGCGGCGATTTCAGCATTGAGCTGCCCTATGATTTGAAGGCAGACCATTTGGAGCTGACACCGGACATGTTTGCCATTTTCTATGTCGATGCGATGGATCGCCCAGAGAAGTACGACGGCAAAGAAGTGAGCTTCACGGCGGAGCTGATGCGCCCGAAGGGGGCGCCGGCGGATGTTGTGATTCCGGGCCGGAAGGTGATGACCTGCTGCGAGGCAGATATTCGCTTCTGCGGCCTGCTCTGCCACTATGCCGGCGCAAAGAATTTCAAGACCGGGGACTGGGTGAAGATTCGCGCCAAAATCCGGAAGGAAAATGCGCGTGAGTACGGTGCAGAGGGACCGGTTCTCTACGCAAAAGAGCTCGCGCTGACTGGTCCGATTGCAGAGGTGGCAACTTTTGGCTGACGTAGAGCGGAGGAGAGAGATGAGTGAGCTAACACACTACCGCGCAGCTGTCTTTGACATGGATGGCACCATTCTGGATACCATCACGGATTTGACGGCTTCGCTGAATGAGGCCTGCCGCGAGACCGGACATCGCGCGGATTTCACCAGGGATGACGTGCGTCACTTCTTCGGAAGCGGCGCGGAAGTCGCGGTACAGCGCGCGCTCGCAGTGGAAAAGGGGTATTCTGTCAAAGAAGTGGGTGCACTCGGCGTGGATAAGCGCGCAGAGGACTTTGGCATTTCAGAGGAAGCGGCAAATGCTGTCATTGCGGCCTTTGCCGCTTATTACGGCGAACACTGCGACGACGCGACGGGGCCTTACCCCGGGATACTCGCCCTGCTGAAACAGCTGAAGGCAGCTGGTGTCCGCATTGCCGTGGTCTCCAATAAGCTGGATGAAGCCGTGCAGGTCTTGAACCGCGTTCACTTTGAGGGCCTGTTCGAAGAGGCAAGGGGCGAACGCGCGGATATTCGCCGGAAACCCGCACCGGATATGGTATTGGCTGTATTGCAGTCCCTGCAGGTCAAGCCTGAAGAAGCTGTTTACATCGGCGACACCGAAGTGGACATGCTGACGGCAAAGAACAGCGGCATGGACTGCATTTCCGTGGACTGGGGCTTTCGGAGCCGTGAGGCGCTGGAGGAGCTCGGCGCAAAGCAGATCGCAGACCGGGCAGAAGAGATTTTTGCGCTGGTGACTGGCAGAGAGACATAATAAAATATCGGGACAGCGAAAGC
>CALLVJ010000264.1 GCA_938010625.1 uncultured Stomatobaculum sp.
CGGCGCTCCGTGAGACCGCGCTCGAAGCGGAATTTGCGGCCTTGCTGCCGCACGCCCTGCTCTGCCTGTACCTCGCATTGCCGGATACCTGCAAGGCGCGGCCAATTGCGCCCGGCATTCCGGACGAGTATTTTCTCCGGGAGAAGACGCCGCTCACGAAGCGGCTCATTCGCGCGGCGGCGCTTTCACTGCTCGGCGCACAGGAGGACAGCATCTGCCTTGACATCGGGAGCGGCACAGGCGGTATGACCGCAGAGTTTGCGATGGCAGCGCCGCGCGGTCAGGTCTATGCAGTGGAATGCGATGCCGATGCCTTTCGGCTCACCGGGAAAAACACGGCGCGCTTTGCACTTGCCAATGTAAACCAGGTTTTGGGAAGAGCGCCGGAAGTGCTCGCAGACCTTCCTGCGCCGGACTGCGTTTTTGTGGGCGGCAGCACAGGCGGAATGGCAGAGATCTTCGAGGCGGTCTTTGCGAAGAATCCTGCCGCGCGTGTAGTCGCGACAGCTGTCAGCTTGGAGACCATGGCCGCGCTCTCCGCGCTCAGCACAAGCTATGAGAAAAAAGGCTATCGCACCCAGTGCCTGCAGCTCAGCGCAGCGGAGACAAAGAAACTGGGGCGCTACCATCTGTTATTCGGGCAGAATCCAACGCTGCTTTTTCTGATAGAAGGAGATGAGAAATGCAAAAACTGATGGTTGCAGCGCTCTCTTCCGGCGCAGGCAAAACCAGTGTCACGATGGGGCTGGCGGCGCACTTCGCGGCGGCGGGCAAGACAGTGCAGGTTTATAAGACAGGCCCCGACTATATTGACCCGCAGTTCTACGGAGCGATTACACAGCGCGCCTGCATCAACCTGGATCCCTATTTTCTGGAGGAGACGGAGCTCCGAGAGACCTTTTTGCGTTACCAGCAGGGCAGCGAAGTGTTGCTCATCGAGGCAGCGATGGGGCTCACGGACGGCATTGCGGGGCAGGGTGACAGAGCTTCTGCCTTACAGGTGGCGCGCACACTTGAACTGCCCATTCTTCTTTTGGTCGCAAGAGGTCAGGAGGCAGAAGCCAGCGAGAAGATTGCGGCGCTTGCACCCGGAGATCGAGCACGGCTCACAGGCATTCTTCTGAACGAGGGCGGCAAGGGCAACGAAATGCCGGGCGCAGCGCTGCCGGGCGAAATCGCAGGCGTACCTGTGCTCGGCTGCCTTCCGGCGCTCGGCAGGCAGGCGCTGAAAAGCCGTCACCTGGGGCTGGTGGTGCCGCTTGAAACAGAGGAGATACTGCGTTTTGCGCGGCAGATGGCAGCGCTGCTCCGGGACGCGCTGCCCGCGGAATTTTTTATGACAGCAATGCTGGCGGCTGAACGACCTTTCCGGCTTGGCATCGCGCGGGATGAGGCCTTTTCCTTTGTGTATCCGGAGAATCTGCGCGTGTTGGCGGAATGCGGCTCAGAGCTGGTCTATTTCAGCCCGCTTTTCGACCGGGCGCTCCCGGCGGGACTTTCCGGACTTTGGCTGCCGGGTGGTTATCCAGAACTCTACGCCGAGGCGCTCAGCAACCAGATTTCGCTCCGCGAAGACATTCGAGATGCCGTGCAGGGCGGTCTTCCGACCGTCGCCGAGTGCGGCGGCTTCATGTACCTGCTGGAGAGTCTCGAGGATGTGAATGGAAATTCGTTTGAGATGGTTGGTGCGCTCTCCGGCCGGGCATTCCGGACAGAGAAATTGCAGCGCTTTGGCTATGTAGAAGTGGAGGCAAAGGAAGATACACTGCTGCTCGCAGCGGGGGAGCGCCTCCGCGGACATGAGTTTCACTACTGGGACGCGACGGAAACTGGCGAGAGCTGTATCGCGACCAGAGCAAATGGCAGCAAGTCCTGGCCTTGTGTACAGGGGAGCAGCACTCTGTTCGCAGGGTATCCGCACATCTATCTCGCGAATGCGGTGGGAAGAAGAGCGGCAGCGCGATTTGCGGCAGTCTGCAGGTGTTTTCTCGCAGCGCGGGCGGGAAACGCATGTTAGTGCTCTATGTGGGAGGCAGCGCGAGCGGAAAGTCGGAGGCAGCCGAGCAGGCGGCACTTCGTCTCGCAACCGAAGAGCGGCGGCCGCTCATCTACCTCGCGACCATGCAGGGCGGGGGAGAGGAAGCAGCGGCGCGCATTGCGCGGCACCGTGCCCAACGCGCGGGGAGAGGGTTTCTCACGGTTGAGTGTCCGCATGCGATACACACCCTTGCGCTGCCAGACGGCGCAGTCGTGTTGCTCGAGGATCTCGGCAATCTGGTCGGCAATGTCTTATTCTCAAAAGAGGCGGAGAAGCAGGCAGAGGAGAATGTGCTCGCCCTGCTAAAAAAGCGGATTTTTTGTCTGGAAGCGAGGTGCAGGGCGCTCTTTCTGGTCGGCGCGCTGCTCGCCGAGGAAGCACCCTATAGCAGAGAGACCGAGCGTTATGTCCGTCTGTTTTCGGCTTTGCAGAATGCGCTCGCTGCGCGGGCAGAGGAAATTGTCTTTGTCGAACTGGGACGGGAGAGAACTGTGGAACGGAGGAATATCGGATGAAATATCTTCGCGCCTTTTGCATTGCCCTTGCGATGTACTCTCGCCTGCTCGTGCCGAATGTGCGCTGGGATGAGGAGAGCAAACAGGTTGTGCTTCTTCTGTTTCCGCTGGTCGGTGTGATAGAGAGTGGGCTTCTGTATGTCCTTTCAAAGCTTCTGTTCGCAGGCAAAATTGCGGCGCCGCTCACTGCCTTTCTGCTGACTGCAGCGCCTCTCGTCTTTACCGGCGGCATTCACTTTGACGGTTTTCTGGACACTGTCGACGCGCTCGGTTCCTGGAAGAAAAAAGAGGAAAAACTCGCGATTCTGAAAGATGTCCACGCCGGTTCTGCTGCCGTGCTGCAGGGCATTCTGCTGCTTCTTGGCAGTTTTGCGGCCTGGGACACCCTGCTTGAGAGCGGGCGGGCAGAAGGGCTGTTGCCGCAGCTTCTGTGCAGCTTTTTGTTGAGCCGTGCACTCAGCGCGCTCTCGATTTTTCTATTGCCGAATGCGCGGGGGGCGGGGACCGTCTATGCTTTCACGGCGGCAAAGGCGCGGGGGGCGGGACAGCTGGTCTCTCTCCTGTATTTTTTGCTGGGCAGTGCGGCACTATTTCTGACGGGCACTGCGGTGGCAGGCCTGGGAATACTGCTTGCCGTGCTCGCCGCCGCGCTCTACAGCGCGATCCGCGCCTGGCTTTCGTTTGGCGGTATGACAGGAGATCTCGCGGGCTTTCTGCTCACGAACTGCGAGGCGGCGGCGGTGTTTGCCGCAGCTTGCATTTCATGTATAAAATCTTTATAATGTAAGCTTACTATATCTAAAACTGGAGACTGTGGGATGAAGCAGCGCGGCAGTCTGTTTTTCAGCGTCGGGAAAGGGGGAAATCGGACAGATGGATGAGCGAAACCTGAGAGAATTGGAGAATCCGGCGGAGTTTACAGACCCGGATCTACTGTATGAGGAGCTGATTACTGCCATTGAGCGCTACCATCCCTCGGATGACACCTCGCTGATTCGCCGCGCCTATATGACAGCAAAGAATGCGCATATGGATCAGAAGCGGAAATCCGGCGAGCCCTACATCATACATCCGCTCTGCGTCGCGATTATTCTGGCAGACCTGGAGCTCGACAAGGAGAGCATCATCGCGGGGCTCCTGCACGATGTCATCGAGGATACCATTCTGACAAGAGAACAGATTGCGCGGGTCTTCGGCGAGGATGTCGCCCTGCTTGTGGACGGCGTGACCAAACTCACACAGATTACCTGGACCACGAATAAGCTTGACATTCAGGCGGAGAATCTCCGGAAAATGTTCCTCGCAATGTCGCAGGACATCCGCGTGATTCTGATTAAGCTCGCCGATCGACTCCACAATATGCGGACGCTCCAGCATATGAAGCCGGAGAAGCAGCGCGAAAAGGCGCGGGAGACGCTCGAAATCTATGCGCCGCTCGCCGATCGCCTCGGCATCAGCCGTCTGAAAGTGGAGCTGGATGACCTCGCGCTCCGCTATCTCGAGCCGAAAGCCTACCAGGAGCTTGAGGAAAAAATCGCGGAAAAGAGCCACAGCACGGAGCGCCTGATTGAGACCATCATTGGGGAAGTGCAGGGCATCATGAATGCGTCCAAAATTCCGAGCTCGGTGATTGGGCGCAGAAAGCACATTTTCTCGATTTACAAAAAGATGGTGAACCAGCACAAGACCTTTGACGAGATCTATGATCTCTTCGCGGTTCGCGTGCTCGTGCAGGACTTAGACGATTGCTATGCGGCGCTCGGTCAGCTCCATGTGCACTTCATGCCGCTCTCGGAGCGCTTCAAGGACTACATTGCGCGCCCGAAACCAAACCGCTACCAGTCCCTTCACACAACACTCTTTTTCCACAACGGGACGCCGTTTGAAGTGCAGATCCGCACCTATGAGATGGACAAGGTCGCAGAATACGGTATTGCGGCGCACTGGAAATACAAGGAGAGGGCAAAGGGCGAGAATCCGACTCTGACCGGCGGCGAGGCTGAAAAGATGCGTTGGCTCCGTCAGATTCTTGAGTGGCAGCGGGAGATGCCGGACAACAAGGAGTTTCTCTCGGATGTCAAGAATGAACTGAATCCGTTCACCGACATGGTCTATGCGTTCACACCCGGCGGCGACGTCAAAACGCTGCCGACAGGTGCGACGCCGATTGACTTTGCCTATTCCATTCACTCGGCGGTCGGCAACTGCATGGTCGGCGCGCGCGTCAACGGGCGCATGGTGCCGCTCGACTATCAGATACAGAACGGCGATCGCATTGAAATTCTGACCTCGCAGAACTCGCGGGGGCCAAGCCGCGACTGGCTCAAGCAGGCAAAGAGCTCGCAGGCGCGAAACAAGATTAACCAGTGGTTCAAGACCGAGCTCAAGGAAGAAAATATTGTGCGCGGCAAGGAACTGCTCGCCGCCTATGCAAAGGGGCGCGGGCAGGACTGGAATGAGTTAAATCGACCGGAGTACCAGGAGAAGGTGCTGCGCCGCTATTCGATGCACGACTGGGATGCAGTGCTCGCGACAGTGGGGCACGGCGGCCTCAAGGAAGGTCAGGTCGTGAACCGCATGATTGAAGAGCGGAAAAAAGCGCTCGCAAAACAGATTTCCGATGAGACGGTGCTCGCGAATCTGGAGACTCACAACAAGGAGAGTTCAGAGGCGACACTCCGGAGATCCGGCAACGGCATTGTGGTAAAAGGCATTCACGACCTCGCGGTGCACTTTTCGCGCTGTTGT
>CALLVJ010000265.1 GCA_938010625.1 uncultured Stomatobaculum sp.
CGACTATACGAAGTAAGTGGTTCTGGTAATTACACCGGAGCAATCCGACGGGGAAGGGTTTCCTTTCCCGCTTGGGTTTGCTCCAGTGCGTTAATTATTTAACATGGAGGAAGGATCAATGGATTTCGCACTGGACAAGAAACACGAGATGGCGCGCTCGCTCTTCAGAGAGTTCGCTGAGAATGAAGTAAAGCCGCTTGCGCAGGAGATCGATGAGGAAGAGCGTTTCCCCGTTGAGACCGTTGAGAAGATGGCGCGCTATGGATTCTTCGGCATTCCGATTCCGAAGGAGTACGGCGGCCAGGGATGTGATGTGCTGACCTATGCAATGTGTGTCGAAGAGCTCTCAAAGGTCTGTGGCACGACCGGCGTCATTGTCTCGGCACACACTTCGCTCTGCATGGACCCGATTCTGACCTACGGAACCGAGGAGCAGAAGCAGAAGTATCTGCCGGATCTCGCAAGCGGCAAGAAGCTCGGCGCATTTGGCCTCACGGAGCCGGGCGCAGGAACGGATGCCCAGGGACAGCAGACCAAGGCGGTTCTGGACGGCGACGAGTGGGTGCTGAACGGCTCGAAGTGCTTCATCACGAACGGCAAGTATGCCGATGTCTATGTGATCATCGCAGTGACCGGCACGGTCGAGAAGCACGGCAGAAGAATGAAGGAAATCTCGGCGTTCCTTGTTGAGAAGGGCACGCCGGGTTTCACCTTCGGCGTGAAGGAGAAGAAGATGGGTATCCGCGGCTCCGCGACCTATGAGTTAATCTTCCAGGATTGCCGCATTCCGAAGGACGCGATGCTCGGTCAGAAGGGCAAGGGCTTCCATGTGGCGATGCACACACTCGACGGCGGTCGTATTGGGATTGCTTCGCAGGCACTGGGTCTTGCAGAGGGCGCGCTTGAGAGAACTGTGGCCTACGTAAAGGAGAGAAAGCAGTTCGGCAGAGCCATCGCAGCATTTCAGAATACGCAGTTCCAGCTCGCTGACATGGCGACGGAGTGCGAGGCGGCACAGCTTCTTGTCTACAAGGCAGCAATCGCAAAGCAGACCCAGACCACTTACGGCGTCGAGGCTGCAAAGGCAAAGCTCTTCGCGGCAAACACGGCAATGTCTGTCACCACCAAGTGCGTGCAGTTGCACGGCGGTTACGGCTACATCAGAGAGTACGATGTGGAGCGCATGATGCGCGATGCGAAGATCACGGAGATTTACGAGGGCACCTCGGAAGTGCAGCGCATGGTAATCTCTGCAAGCTTACTGAAGTAATCAAGAGGAGGGACAGATCGTGAAAATTATTGTTTGCATTAAGCAGGTTCCGGACACCAAGGGCGGTGTCGCATTTAACCCGGACGGAACGCTGAACAGAGCTGCCATGCTCGCTATCATGAACCCGGACGACAAGGCTGGACTTGAGGCAGCACTTCGCTTAAAGGATGAGCTCGGCGCAGAGGTCACTGTGCTCACGATGGGACTTCCGAAGGCGACCGATATGCTGCGCGAGGCGTATGCAATGGGCGCTGACAAGATGATTCTGGTCACCGACCGCGTGCTCGGCGGCGCAGATACCTGGGCAACCTCGAGCACGATTGCCGCAGCGCTCAGAAACCTCGAGTATGATCTCATCATCACCGGCCGTCAGGCAATCGACGGTGATACCGCACAGGTAGGACCGCAGATTTCCGAGCATCTTGGTATACCGGTTATAAGTTATGCACAAAAGATTGAAATTGAAGGCGACAGTGTAGTGGTAGAGCGTCAGTTTGATGACAGATATCATGTTTTGAAGGCAAAGATGCCTGCACTTATTACAGCTTTGTCAG
>CALLVJ010000266.1 GCA_938010625.1 uncultured Stomatobaculum sp.
AGCACCAGAATATCGCCCCGTTTTAACTTGCCCTCGCGGTTCAAGCGATCAAACAAGGTCGGGATGCTTCCCGCCGAAGTATTCGCCGTGTCCGAGAGATTCATCGGGAATTTCTCAAGCGGCTCGCCGAGATGCTTTGCGACCGCCTCAATGATGCGCGCATTCGCCTGGTGGAGCACATAGGCGCTCACATCTCTTTTGTCGATGCCCGCATTCTGCAGCGCCTTCTCAATGCAGAGCGGAACGGTGCGGACTGCAAAGCGGAACACCTCCTGGCCGTTCATGTGCAAAAAGTGATTGTCCGGATCCGTGCGCCCCGTGAGGTTCTGTCCCTTCACGCCGTCCGCGCCGAGCGCCGAGCTCAGGATATCGCCTTTTGCCGTGTCCTCCGTCGCCTCTAGCACCACAGCGCCGACTGCATCGCCAAAGAGCACGCAGGTGGTTCTGTCCTGCCAGTCGATGTAGCGGGTCACAAGATCGCCGCCAATGACCAGCGCTTTCTTCGCGAGACCGGTGCGCATGAGACCCTCTGCCGTGCGGAGCGAGTAGAGAAAACCCGAGCACGCCGCATTGATGTCAAAGGCGACCGCATGCGCTGCGCCGATGGCAGCCTGAATCTGGCAGGCAGCGCTCGGCGTCACATTGCCGTCCGTGCAGGTGCCAACAATCATGAGCCCGATCTCCTCTGCGGAGACACCGGCCATCTTGAGCGCCTGCTCCGCTGCCGCTGCGCCGAGGCTCTCAACGCTCTCGGTCTGATCCGCGACATGCCGCTGCCGTATGCCAGTGCGGGAGTAAATCCACTCGTCACTCGTCTCAATGACCTTCGCGAGGTCATCATTCGTCACTACTTTTTTCGGCAGGGCGGAACCCGTGCCGGAAATCCAGAGCTGCATCCGTCACCTTACGCTTTCTTTAGCGACGGATGTGCGCTCCGGTATGCCTTTTCGCAGGCGGGGCAGCGTCCGCAAATCTTCAAGTAGTCAAGCTTCTCCTGCTGTTCGTATTCGTTTCCCCGAACCTCTGCCGCTGCAATGTGGCCGCAGCCGTACAGAATGGTATGTTTTGCCATGTTACATCCTTCTTTCTTCTTTTGCCTTGTTTGCCCGTCTCACCTGCATCTGCCGTAAGAACTGCTGTCGATCGGCCTCAGATTCTCGCGACGCCCGTGCGTCTCGCGGCCTCTGCGACAGCCCTCGCCACAGTTTCTCTGACGCGCGGATCAAAGGCCTTCGGGATGATGTTGTCCTCGCTGACTTCATCGTCCGAGATCAGATTTGCAATCGCGACGGCCGCCGCCATCTTCATTTCCTCGTTGATGTCCCTCGCGCGGACATCGAACGCGCCGCGAAACAGCCCTGGGAACACAAGCACGTTGTTGATCTGGTTCGGAAAGTCCGATCTGCCGGTCGAGATGACCCTTGCGCCGCCTTTCTTCGCCTCATCCGGAAAAATCTCCGGCGTCGGGTTCGCGCAGGCAAAGATGATAGCGTCCTTGTTCATGCTCCGCACCATCTCCTCCGTGACCATGTTCGGGCCCGAGAAGCCGAGGAAGATATCCGCGCCGACCAGCGCATCCTTTAAGGTCCCCGTCTTGTGGTCGAGGTTCGTGACGGCGAGCATCTCTTCCTGCGCCCAGTTCAACTCTTTTGAATTCTTCGTCATAATGCCCTCGCGATCGCAGAGCGTGAGATCCCGAAAACCATAGGAGAGGAGGAGCTTTGAGACTGCAATGCCCGCGCTGCCCGGGCCGTTCACGACAACCTTGACTTTCTCCTTGTCCTTGCCGACCACTTTCAGCGCATTGATGAGCCCCGAGAGCACTACGATGGCGGTTCCGTGCTGGTCATCGTGGAAAATCGGAATATCGCACTTCTCTTTGAGTTTCCGCTCAATCTCAAAGCAGCGCGGCGCCGCAATGTCCTCGAGGTTGATACCGCCAAAGGAACCGGAGAGCAGATAAATCGTATTGACGATTTCATCCACATCCTTGGACTTAATGCAGAGTGGGAACGCATCCACATCACCAAAGGCCTTGAAAAGCACGCACTTGCCCTCCATGACCGGCATACCCGCCTCCGGGCCAATGTCGCCAAGTCCCAGAACTGCCGTGCCATCCGTCACGACCGCACACAGATTCCAGCGTCTCGTGAGCTCATAGGACTTGTTCACATCCTTCTGAATCTCAAGGCAGGGCTGTGCAACACCCGGGGTATAGGCAAGAGATAAATCCTCCGAAGTTTTGACCGGAATGTCTGTGATCACCTTGATCTTACCCTTCCACTCGTAATGCTTTTTCAGTGATTCCTCTGCGTAGTTCATGCTATCCTCCTGTCTAGGCAATACCGGGCAAAGACACAAACCCGTATGGGAAAATCATACACAAAAAAACAGGCGTTTTCAAGAATAAGCGCCTTCCGACGGCGCAATTCTGACTGGTATGACAAGCGACGCATTGGGCTCATTAAGCCTTTCTTAATTTTAAGCGTTACTTCTATATACTATCTGCCGCCGTCTAAAAACTTGCGCTTCTATCCCCGCCCTGTGATAGAATCAGCCTGTCACCTGTTGTTTCTGCCTCATGGCGCAAGGCGCCGTGCTTCTGGAGTGTTCCTATGAAATTTTATTCCTATGAATTCCTGCTTCGCCGCAATATCGGCATGAACCGCGTTCAACTGATCATCGCAGCCATTCTGTTCCTGGTTCTTCTCTTCAATAGTATCCGCTACTTCAAAGACAAGCAAATTTCCCGCTACCGGGAGCTCGCGCTGATTGCCCTGCTCCTCTTGATCACGATGGGGCTCCTGCAGATCAACCGCTACCGGGAACTGCAGGCGAGCGGCCAGCGGGCGGCACTCGCCATCCACTCGGTGGAGCGCATCGCAAAGACATTACATGTCTCCGCCGACGAGGTCTTCCTCAATGCGACGGAATTTTCCGGCAATCCCATCATTTTTGTGAAGGGCAGATACTACCGCGTCCTCTTCATCAGTGACACAAATTGCAATCTGGAACCCATTGAACTGCTCGGCACAGAACCGGAATTTATCCGGGAATAAGTCCCTGCTCCCTTTCATCTACTGCGAGGATTTCGATTATGTTTTCATTTTTCAGCAACTTTTATTTTCTCGTCGCAGCCAAGCTGCTCATTGGTCTGCTCTCGCTCTCCTTCGTCATCAACATCAGCGGCAAAGGCAATCTCGCCCCCTCAAACGCATCCGATCAGATTCAGAACTATGTACTCGGTGGCATCATCGGCGGCACCATCTACAACAGCGCGATCACAATTCTGCAGTACATCTTAATTCTCTTGATCTGGTGTATCGTGATTTTGAGCCTCAAGTGGCTCAAAACCAATAACCACGCGATTGGACAACTACTCGATGGGCAGCCTCTGGTCATTGTGAACAAAGGCAAACTGAACATCAAAAACTGCCGCCGCGTGGGGCTCTCCGCACACGATCTCTCTTTTAAGCTCCGCGCAGCGGGCTATTACTACTTGGAGGACTTGCAGCGCGTCGTCGTCGAGCAGAACGGCCAGCTCTTAATCATCCCCTACGGCGAGGAGAATCCGAAGTATCCGCTGATCACCGACGGTCAGATTCAGACGGATATTCTGGAGATCATAGGCAAGGACGAAAACTGGCTCACGGAGACGCTCGCAG
>CALLVJ010000267.1 GCA_938010625.1 uncultured Stomatobaculum sp.
TCTCGCTGGACAGAAGCCGGGGCGCTATACGATGGCGGATGTGATTGCCGCGGGTTTAGAGGCATAAGAGGAAAGAACGGGATGGAGAAGAGAGAGAGTATCGGCGGCACAGCGGTGACGCGGAGCTATGCGACGGATACCGATGGCGTGACGCTGGTCGAGTGGCTGGATCAGGTTGCAGATGCGGACGGCAGGACGGAGGCTGTCGCTGACAAGGGCATTGTCGCGAGCCGCATGAGCGCGAGCCTGTTTCGATATCTCGAGACCAAGGGAATCCGGACAGCTTTTTTGGAGGAGATTTCGGCGCGGGAATTGAGTTTCCGCGCCGTTCATCGTTATCCCTTTGATCTCGTGGTGCGGAATTTCAGCGCGGGCAGTTTTGCGGAGAGAACCGGGGTTCCAGAGGGCAAGGCGCTCATGCGTCCCACGGCAGAGCTCCAGAATCGCAAAGAGGGGGCGTCACACTACTTTTTGAATGGCTATGATGCGCTTGCGCTCGGTCTGGTCAAGGAAGAGAATTTGCGGAAGATGACGCAGATGGCATTCCGCATCAATGAGATTCTGATTCCCTACTTTGCAGAGCGCAGGGTGGATTTAATCGACGTCTCGCTCTCCTTCGGCAAGAACAAGGAGGAAGTGGTGCTGACCGGTGCGTTGTCACCGGACAACATGCGCCTCTGGGACAGGGATACCCATGAGCGTCTGGACGCAGATCGCTTCCGCAGGAATCTGGGCAACGTGCGCGAGGCCTATCTGGAACTTTATAAGCGACTTGGCATCGGCTCCTTAAAGCCGGAGGAACTGCTGGGCGAATAGGGAATTTGTGAGAGACAGAAAGCACGCCTTTGGCGTGCTTTTTGTGTATGCAGAAGCCACAGAGGGGCTGGAGTTAGGCCTGTTTTCGTGTTAAAATACGAACTGTCATGGAAATTGGAGTAGTCTGCCAGTTTGAAAGAGAAGGAGACCGCGCATGCAAAAAGAGTACAGCAAATATTTGAGCCCTCTCTCCGAGCGCTATGCTTCTGCGGAGATGCAATATCTGTTTTCTCCGGAGAAAAAGTTCCGCACTTGGAGAAAGCTGTGGATTGCACTCGCAGAGACAGAGAGGGAACTCGGACTTCCGATTACGGAGGAGCAGATTGCGGAATTAAAGGCACACGCCGAGGACATCAACTATGAAGTCGCCGAGGCGAGAGAGCGCGAGGTGCGCCACGATGTGATGAGCCATGTCTACGCGTACGGCAAGCAGTGCCCGAGCGCAAAGGGCATCATCCACCTCGGCGCAACCAGCTGCTATGTCGGCGACAACACCGATATTATTCTGATGACGGAGGGGCTCCGCATGGTGCGCCGCGAACTCCTGAATGTCGTCGCAGAACTTGCTGCTTTTGCGGAAAAGTATAGGAATCTGCCGACGCTCGCATTTACACACTTCCAGTCGGCGCAGCCGACCACGGTCGGAAAGCGCGCAACGCTCTGGATCAACGAACTGCTTCTGGATCTCGAGGATCTCGACCACGTGCTCGCAAACATGAAGCTGCTCGGCTGCAAGGGCACCACGGGCACGCAGGCTTCCTTCCAAGAGCTCTTCGAGGGAGATGAAGACAAAATCCGAAAGATTGATCCGATGATTGCGGAAAAGATGGGCTTTTCCGCCTGTGTTCCGGTCTCCGGTCAGACTTATTCGCGCAAGGTTGACACGCGCGTCCTGAATGTGCTCGCGGGTATTGCGCAGAGCGCGCACAAGTTCTCAAACGACATCCGCCTTCTCCAGCATCTGAAAGAGGTCGAAGAGCCGTTTGAGAAGAGCCAGATTGGCTCCTCGGCGATGGCATATAAGCGGAATCCGATGCGCTGCGAGCGCATGGCGAGCCTCGCAAACTATGTGATGAGCGATGTGATGAATCCGATGCTTGTCGCGAGCACGCAGTGGTTTGAGCGCACGCTCGACGACTCGGCGAACAAACGCCTCTCGATTCCAGAGGGCTTCCTCGCGGTCGATGGCATTCTCCGCCTGTACAGGAATGTGGTCGATGGCCTCGTGGTCTATCCGAAAGTCATTGAGAAGCACATCATGACGGAGCTCCCGTTCATGGCGACTGAGAATATCATGATGGACGCCGTGAAGGCAGGGGGCGACCGCCAGGAATTGCATGAAAAGATCCGAGAGCTATCAATGATCGCGGGTCAGCATGTCAAGGCAGAGGGCAGGGAGAATGATCTCCTCACGCTGATTGCGGCAGAGCCTTCGTTCCACCTGAATCTAGCAGATCTCGAGAAGACCATGCAGCCTGAGCGCTATACGGGCAGAAGTGCAGAACAAGTCAGAGAGTATCTTCGCGAAGTGGTCAATCCGCTGCTCAAAGAGAATCAGGATGCACTTGGCGGGAAAGTTGAGATTCAAGTCTAAGAGACTGAAAAGAGAGAGGAGTTTATCATGTCAGTCAAGGCAATCGTCGGCGCCAACTGGGGCGACGAAGGTAAGGGTAAGATTACGGACGTGCTCGCACAGGATGCGGACATTGTGGTTCGCTACCAGGGCGGTGCAAATGCGGGCCACACGATTATCAACCACTACGGCAGATTTGCGCTCCACCTTCTGCCCTCCGGTGTATTCTCGGAGCACATCACCAACATCATCGGCAACGGTGTTGCTCTCCACATTCCCTCGTTTGTGAAGGAACTCGCAGACATTGAGGCGAAGGGCGTGCCGGCCCCGAAGGTTCTGGTCTCCGATCGCGTGCAGCTATTGATGCCCTATCACATTCTGCAGGACAGCTACGAGGAGGCGAGACTCGCGGGCAAGGCCTTCGGTTCCACGAAGTCCGGCATTGCGCCCTTTTACTCGGATAAGTATGCGAAAATCGGCATTCAGGCGGCAGAGCTCTTCGATGAGGCGGCGCTTCGCGAGAAGGTAGAGAACATCTGCACCATTAAGAATGCGCTCTTCGTGCATCTCTATCATCAGGAGCCGCTGAAGGCGGATGAGATTATGCAGACCTTGGCGGAGTACCGCGAGGCAATTGCCCCCTATCTCGCGGATACGGGTGCTTTCCTCACCGAAGCACTGCACGCGGGAAAAACCGTTCTCGTCGAAGGGCAGCTCGGTTCGCTCAAGGACCCGGACCAGGGCATTTACCCTATGGTCACGAGTTCTCATACGACGGCTGCTTTTGCGGCGGTCGGAGCAGGCTTCCCGCCCTATGAGTTAAAGGACATTGTGACGGTCACCAAGGCTTACTCGAGCTCGGTCGGCGCAGGTGAATTTGTCTCCGAAATTCTCGATGAGACCGAGGCAGAGGAACTCAGAAAGCGCGGCGGCGATAAGGGCGAGTACGGTGTGACCACCGGAAGACCGCGCCGCGTCGGCTGGTTTGATGCGGTCGCAACCCGCTACGGCTGCCGCGTTCAGGGCAGCACCGAGGTTGCGCTCACGGTTTTGGATGCACTCGGCTATCTCGACGAGATTCCGGTCTGCACGGGTTACGAGCTGGATGGTAAGGTCATAGACTACTTCCCGGTGACCCCGCTCTTAAAGCGCTGCAAGCCGGTGCTCACGGTGCTGCCGGGCTGGAAGCAGAATATTCGCGGCATTACGCGCTATGAGGAGTTGCCGGAGAACTGCCGGAACTATGTCGAGTTCATTGAGAAGCAGATCGGCGTGCCGATTACGATGGTCTCGAACGGCCCAGGCAGAGAGGAACTGATTTATCGGAAGAAGTAAGAAAACCAGTCATGTCTGCGTTTATTTCTGAATAGAAGGAGGGGTTTGTCATGGATATCACATTGCTTCGCACCATTGTCCCAGTCATCCTCATCATCGGCTTTATCGTGATTTTGCTGTCTGGCTATGTCAAGGCGCCGCCGGACAAGGCATTTATTATCTCGGGCTACCGAAAGACGCCGAAAATTTTGATTGGCCGCGCCGGCATCAAGATTCCCTTCCTCGAGCGTCTCGATGTGCTGTATCTTGGACAGATGAC
>CALLVJ010000268.1 GCA_938010625.1 uncultured Stomatobaculum sp.
CTCTCAGCTCTCTTTATCTAAGTGAGAACAGGAGACAGCAAAAAAAGAGGACGGATGGCTCCGTCCTCTCACTTTCCGGCGCACTGCGCCTCTGTTCCGGTTTTCTTGTTCGACTTTGGCTCTACTCTGCTTGTTGCTCTGCCGTTTTCTCTTAATGACGCAGCCTTCTCGCCCGCTTTTCCTGCGCTTACAGAAGCTGTGCCCGAAGATCCTCTGCGCTGAGGGGGCTCAAATAAGCCGGTGCAATGTCAAAGATAGTCTTGCAGCCCTGCTGTCCCTCTGCCGCGAGGCGATGTGCCGCGCGCGCATAGGCCGCGAGCACAGCGCCGGTGAACTCAGGATTCGAGTCGAGCTTCACACTGTACTCAATGAGCTCTCTGTGCTCCTCCTGAAAACCGGTCACGCCGCTCCGGATCACAAAGCCGCCGTGCGGCAGTTCCGCGTGCTTTTCGCGCATCTCCTCTGCCGTGATAAAGTGGACTTCGGTATCATAGTCCGCGAAGTAGTTCGGCATATTTTTGATTTTCGCCTCAATCGCAGCGCGGTCAGCACTCTCCGCGGCGACAACAAACACTTCTCTCCTGTGCATTTCCCGCGCAGTCAATGCAGGTTGCTCGCCATGATGGATGCGCGCCATCGCACTGTCCACCGGAATCGTGTACTGTCTCGCATCGAGGACGCCCGCAATGCGGCGCACAGCGTCGGAGTGCCCCTGGCTCACGCCTTTGCCCCAGAACGTATAATTCTTGCCCTGCGGCAAAATTGCAGTTGCCATCATGCGGTTTAATGAAAAGAGACCCGGATCCCAGCCGAGGGAGATCATTGCGAGATGACCGCTCTCCCTTGCTGCGCGGTCTACCTCGTCAAAATGCGCTGGGATTTTTGCATGGGTGTCAAAGCTGTTGATCACGGTGAAGTGGCGCGCATATTCCGGGGTCTGCATCGGCAGATCGGTCGCGCTGCCGCCGCAGAGCACCATGACATCAATCTTTTCTTTCCAGTTGAGCGCCTCCGAGAGCGCGACCACCGGCACATTTTCAGTCTGAATCTTCACGTTCTTCGGGTCGCGCCGCGTGAATACCGCGACGAGCTCCAGATCCTCGCTCTGCCGGATGGCGCTCTCAATGCCTCTTCCCAGGTTTCCATAGCCCAAAATGCCGATGCGTGTCTTCATGCCCGTTCTCCTTTCAATGCGCTGCTGTCATCACAAGTTCCTTTTGTTTTACAGGACAAATCCAATGCCTGTCAATCGAAAATCTTTGCACACCACGCACAGTCTCCGCAAAAAAATCTTCACAACCGTTCCTGCCAAAGGCTCTGGTATTCGCCTGCGTCATAAAAGTATGCCTTGCTGTCTGCAATGCGGACGGCATCCTCAGCGTCATGGGTTACAAAAATTGTCGTCAGATTGCGCGCGCGCTGTTCCCGCCGGAGAAGTGTCACAAGTTCCCGGCGAAGCTCTGCATCGAGACCGGTAAAGGGTTCATCGAGCAGCAAAAGACGCGGGTGCACCAGGAGGGCACGCGCAAGCGCGACGCGCTGCTGCTGTCCGCCCGAGAGGCGTTCCGGCAGACGATCCTGATAGTCCGCGATCTGCACGACATCGAGGATGCGGTCAACCTTCTCCTTCATCTCCGCCTTTGGCACATTGCGCAGCTTCAATCCATACTCCACATTCTGCCGCACCGTCAGATGCGGGAAGATCGCGTAGCTCTGGAACACCATGCCGATGTTCCGATTGTGCGCGGGAATGTCGTTGATCCGCTGCTCATTGAAGAGGATATCCCCGCCCTCAATGCTGTTGAACCCTGCGATCATCCGCAGGAGCGTCGTCTTTCCGCA
>CALLVJ010000269.1 GCA_938010625.1 uncultured Stomatobaculum sp.
GCAGTCTGATGTGTCGATTCCGATGTTTGACACGACTGTGATTCATGCGAAAAGAGCAGTTGAAATTGCGCTGGAGACTTGAATTCAGATGAGCAGATTGATGGGGGGAGGAGCCGGGGGCTGGAGTTTCTTCACCATTTATGCTAGAATAACAGCGCATATTTCCCGGTGAGCGGGACGGAAAGAGAGGCAAGCACAGAATGAAGCGAAGAAGCGTGACGCGGGGAATCGTTTGTGGCGCAATCGCTGCGATGTTCAGCGCGGTGTTACAGCTGAACGCCTTTGCTCTCAGCGCAAACATTCAGTTTTCTGACCCGAGCGCCAAAGTCGGCGAAGAGTTTACTGTCTCGATGCATGTGCAGGGCGACAGCGCAATTTCGAATACCAATATTGTCCTCAGTTATGACAGCGAGAAGATGGAATTTGTGAGCGGCGACAGCGCGAGCGGCAGTGGCGGCGAACTGACTGTCAAGAGCAGCAGCAATGAGGCAGATGTCTACTACAGCCTTCGGTTCAAAGCCTTAAAAAACGGCTCTGCAGCTATTCAGGTGAAAAGTGCGACCCTGGAAGATAGCGGTAATCAGGCCGCAAGCATTGCGCATCAGGGCAGCGCAGCCGTGACCATTGCCGCGGCAGATGCTTCTGCCGGCAGTGAGAGCAGCAGTGCTGAGACGGCGGCAGCCCCGACGGAGGCAACGGGACCGCTCAGCAGTCTGAGCCTGAACCCGGGCACGTTGACGCCGGCATTCAGCCCAGGCAATACTGCCTATACGGCGGTGGTCGGAGAAGAGGTGACGCGCATTGCTGTCACAGCGGTGCCGGCAGCGGATGGCGCAAAAGTCAATGTGAGCGGCAATGAGAATTTGAAGCTCGGCGAGAATAAGATTGAGGTCAGTATTCTCGGCAGTGATAATGCCAGCCTCGGCACTTATACGATCGTGGTCACGAAGCAACAGGGGACAACGCCGGAGACCGAGCCCATTGCAGACAGCAACCATGTCACGATTGGCAATACCAGTTATACGATTGCAGAGAGCTTCGACCAGGCGCTGCTTCCCGCAGGCTATGAGGGCGAGAACTTTATCTATGGTGACCGTACGGTACAGGCCGGCAAGGGGGCGGATGAGCATCTGCATCTCATCTATCTGCTCGCAGACGGTGGCAGCGGCAGTCTCTATTTCTATGATGACACCAGCCGAACCTGGTCTCCTTATGTGCAGGTTGGCGCGACCGCAAAGGCAGTTTCAGTCGTCCCGCTGTCGGAGGGAGTGGCAGTGCCGGAGGGGCTTCTGGTGAAACAGGTCACGCTGAACGGTAAGACGGTGGATGGCTATATCGGTCAGAAGGATCAGGGGCAGAATTACTGTGTCTTTTATGGTATGAACAGCAAGGGCGAGAAGGGCTTTTACCGCTTTGACCTGCAGGAGAAGACTTTGCAGCGCTATTTCCCCGGGGATGGCGCAGGACAGAGCACAGCAGAACAGCTGCGGGCGCAGTATAAGGTTTCCCATCGGAAGATCGTAGGTCTCACCTGCGCGCTGGTACTTGCAATCGGAGCGGCTGTCTATGCCTTTCTACGCGGGGCGCGCCGAAAGTCTCCGGAACTCGCCGAGCGGGAGCGCCGCAGAGCAGAGCGGAAGGCAGCGCGGGAAACAGAAGAGTTACTGCAGCGCCAGGAACAGGAGGCACTGCAGAAGACGACTGCAGAAGAGGTTGAGAGCCATATGGAAGAAGTGCTCACAGGCGCGCTGGATCAGGATGTGGCAGTTGAGGATGTTCCGCTGCAGCAGCCGGAACAGATTTCGCTGGCAGAAGATGAGGTCGCTGTAGTGCCGCCGGAAG
>CALLVJ010000270.1 GCA_938010625.1 uncultured Stomatobaculum sp.
TACTGAAAGTTGCGACTGGGCTTCAATGCTCTTGCGAATGTACACAATGTGGTGCAACAACCAAAAGTATAAGGTAAAGACGCTCAACTTCCAAGAAGGTGATGTAGCAGGTATTAAAACAGTTACTATTGAAATTGAAGGTGAATATGCTTTTGGTTATCTCAAAGGAGAGAACGGTGTACATCGCTTGGTGCGCATCTCACCTTTCAATGCGGCGGGCAAGCGCCAGACTTCGTTCGTCTCCTGTGATATCATGCCGGAGCTCTCGAATGAGATTCATGTGGATATCAATCCGGACGATATTCGCATCGACACCTACCGCTCAAGCGGCGCAGGCGGTCAGCACATCAACAAGACTTCCTCGGCCATCCGCATCACGCATCTGCCGACCGGAATTGTCGTGACCTGCCAGAATGAGCGGAGCCAGTTTCAAAACAAAGACAAGGCGATGCAGATGCTAGAGGCAAAGCTCTACTTGCTTGAGCAGCAGCAGCAGGCGGAGAAGGCAGACGAAATTCGCGGTGTTGTGAAGGACAACGGCTGGGGCAGCCAGATCCGCTCGTATGTATTGCAGCCCTATACGATGGTCAAGGATCACCGCACGGGTTTTTCGACAGGTAATGTGGACGCTGTGTTGGATGGCGCTCTCGACGACTTTATGACGGCTTATCTCACTTGGGTGAGCCTCGGCAAGCCGGATATGAAGGGCGCAGGCAGCGACGATTGATGCAGGAGATCCCGGCGGATACGCCGGGATTTTTTGATGGTCAGAATTTGATAGCGGCAACTTGCACTTCTCTGCGACGCGTGATAGAATGCGCTCCATGAGAAACAGTTGTATTCAGGGGACGCACAGATGGAAGAAGAAGGTAAATACTTTGTGATTCGCCGCAAGGCGGTGCCGGAGGTTCTGCTTCGTGTCGTCGAAACGAAGAGATTGCTCCGGGCAAACCGGGGCATGTCGGTCAGCGAGGCGACTGCGCAGACCGGAATCAGCAGGAGCTCATTCTATAAGTACAGAGAGGACATCTTCCCGTTTGGCGATACCGTGAGCGGGCAGAAGATCACGCTGTCCATTGATATTCTGGATGAACCGGGGCTGCTCGCCGATCTTCTCGCGGCAGTGGCACACTTTCATGCGAATATCATCACGATACACCAGTCCATTCCGTTAAACGGTATGGCGACAGTTTCGCTTTCGCTGGAAGTGCGGCAGGAGACAGGGGATATCTCCGGGCTGGTGGAGCAGATGGAGGGCATGCGCGGTGTTCAGGAAGTAACGATTTTATCGAGGGAGTAAAACGGACAATGATCAAAGCAGCAATTATGGGATATGGAACCGTCGGCGCAGGCGTTTACGAGGCAGTCGTGACAAATCAGAAGATCATCGCGGCAGAGATTGGCGAGGCACTTGAGGTGAAGCGCATTCTGGATCTCCGGAAGTTTCCGGGCGATCCGGCAGAGCAGCTGATCACCGATCAGTTTTCGGACATCGAGAACGATGCGGAGATTTCACTCGTGGTTGAGACCATGGGCGGCACCACGCCGGCTTATGCGTTCGTGAAAGCCTGCCTCTTACAGGGCAAGCATGTCGTGACGAGCAATAAGGCGCTGGTCGCGGCGCACGGCACGGAGCTTTTGCAGATTGCGCGTGACAAGAAGGTCAACTTCTTTTTTGAGGCGGCTGTCGGCGGCGGCATTCCGGTGATCCGAACCCTCGGCACGGGTTACCAGGGACAGGTGATCACTGAAATCACCGGGATTCTGAACGGCACGACGAATTATATTCTGACGCGGATGGACCGCGAGGGCGCAGAGTTCGGCGATGTGCTTGCGGATGCACAGCGTCTCGGCTATGCGGAGCGAAATCCGGAGGCGGATATCGAGGGCTATGACACCTGCCGGAAGATTGCAATTCTCGCCTCCCTTGTGACCGGAAAAGAAGTGAACTTCGAGGATGTCTACACGGAGGGCATCTCGAAGATTGACAGCACGGACTTCCGCTATGCGCTCGAGCTCAGGGCTTCGATTAAATTAGTCGGCGCAGCAGAGTTTTCGGGCGAACAGGTCACAGTCAGCGTATTCCCGCTGTTAGTCAGCGACGAGAACCCGCTCTACGCCGTGCAGGGCGTCTACAACGGCATTGTGATCAAGGGCAATCTCCTCGGCACGACCATGCTCTACGGCAGCGGCGCAGGCAAGCTCCCGACGGCGAGCGCCGTGCTCGCCGACATGATGGAGGCGGCAAAGCACAAGAATGAGAATGTGCGTTTCGGCTGGACGGCGGAGAAGCAGGCAGTTACCTCGCACGAGAGCGAGAAGCACCGCTACTTTGTGCGTCTCTCGGGCGATACGGCGTCGCTTGCGGTCGCCAAGGAGCAGTTTGAGGCGGAGCGCGTGATTCAGTTGCCCGGACTTGAGGAGGTCGCAATTGTCAGCGCGCCGATGACAGAGTTTACATACCGCGAGAGAGCGGCCAAGGTACCGAATATCCTCGCGATGATTCGCGCGGAGCTCGCGGAGCGATGAACGTCACGTGGGAGAGCGGCTCTGAGGAGGAGACCGAGTGCTTGGCGGCGGAACTCGCGCGGGAGGTCCCGGGGGGGACTGTCATACGGCTTGAGGGGGATCTCGGCGCAGGAAAGACTGTCTTTGCGCGCGGCTTTGCGCGCGGGCTCGGAATTACGGAGCCGGTGACCAGTCCTACCTTTACGATTCTGCAGGGCTATGAAGGCGGTCGCCTGCCGCTCTGGCACTTTGATTTATATCGCCTCGAGGATGAGAGCGAGATGGATGAACTCGGCTACGAGGACTGCTTTTACGGCGACGGCGTGAGCCTCGTCGAATGGGCGTCCCGCATGCCGGCTTTTTTGCCGCAGGATGCCGCAGAAGTTTATATTACCCGCGCGCCGGAGAAGGGGGATGATGTCCGCATCATCCGCGTCTCCGGCTTTCCGGCAAAGGAGGGCAAAGCATGAAAATTCTTGGGATTGAGAGC
Source organism: uncultured Stomatobaculum sp. (assembly GCA_938010625.1). Taxonomy (GTDB): domain Bacteria; phylum Bacillota; class Clostridia; order Lachnospirales; family Lachnospiraceae; genus Moryella. Next base: position 2,999 of record CALLVJ010000270.1, read on the forward strand.
GCGGCGCTGACCGCCTCGGTCGCGCTGGTGACTGATGGCATTCTGACCGCAGAATATACATTGACTGACAAAAAGACACATTCGCAGACGCTGCTGCCCATGCTGGATGAGTTGAAGCGCTCGCTTGATCTGAATCTTGCAACCCTTGATGCGATTGCAATTTCGGCGGGGCCTGGTTCGTTTACGGGACTTCGGATCGGCGCGGCGACGGCAAAGGGGCTCGGGCTGGTCTTGCAGAAACCGCTGGTCGCAGTCTCCACGCTCGAGGCACTCGCCTATAATCTGGCGGGGAGTGAGCGCCTGCTCTGCCCGGTTATGGACGCGCGTCGCAGTCAGGTATACAATGGTCTATATCGCTGGAAGACGGCAGAGGATAGCGCTTTTCTGTCAGGCGGCTCGCTCGAGGTGGTCGCGCTGCCGCGCGCCGTTTCGGCGGAGGCACTCGTCGAAGAGTTGAATGCGCGGGGAGAAGCGGTGATATTTGTCGGCGATGGCGTTCCGGTGATGGCGCGCCTTGCGGCGACACTTACCGTGCCGTATTCGGCGGCAACGCCGAATAACAGCCGCGCGCGGGCCGCTTCGGTCGCCGCGCTCGGAGAGATTTACGCGGCGGCGGGAAAGACTGTTCCGGCAGCTGTGTTTGTGCCGACCTATCTCCGGAAAAGCCAGGCAGAGCGGGAGCGCGAAGAGGCGATACAATATGATTTGGAGCGGGAGCTTGCGGCTGGCGTGAGTCCGAAAAAAGCGAGGGCAGAGCAGTGAGTGCCAGTACGCTTAGGCGCATGGAAAAAGAGGATCTGGAGGCAGTCGCGGCAGTGGAGCGAGACTGTTTTCCAGATCCGTGGTCTTTCCGGCTGCTCTCGGATCTTCTGACTTCCGCCTATGACAGCGTCTTTGTGCTGCTCGAAGAGGGGAAGCTCACAGGCTATGTGAATGTCCGCATCCTCGGCGAAGAGGCAGAGCTCATGCGCATTGCGGTGCGCCGCGCTTCCCGCGGCAAGGGCTTTGGGAAAAAGCTGCTCCGCTTCGGAATGAGGGAGATGCTCGCGCGGGGCGCTGTCATGGCGACCCTTGAGGTGCGGGCTGGGAATCTCCCTGCCGTGCGGCTCTATGAGGCGCACGGCTTTTTGCCGGAGGGAAGGCGGAAATACTACTATGAAAATCCGGTGGAGGATGCGGTTCTCTACTG
>CALLVJ010000271.1 GCA_938010625.1 uncultured Stomatobaculum sp.
ATATCTGCACATGCCTCGCTCGTCGCATTCAGTACAATATAACCGGCAATTTTACCGTCCGCATAGCAGGCCAAAAAGGGCTTTTCCCGTGAATCCGCAATATATTCCTCCGTGCTCTCAGGTAAGCCAAACCACTCCGGGAGATCATAGAGTATTTCTCTTGCAATTGCTTCCTTCTCTTTTTGATCGGAGATTTCTTTTACTTCGATCTTCATCTATCGCAAACCTCCCACTTAATTCAACAACGAATAACACGCCATCATCTATCGCAGCACTTTTCTATACTCCTGCAATTTTCAAACCACACGATACCGCTTATACAGCTGAAATCAATAAACAGATGGTCTGTAGTTCCTCGCAGAATACGACTGAAGTAGGTGCTCAGAAAGGAAACTACAGATTTCCTGAAGGAAAGTGCTATTCCGCTCTATTGTTTGATTCACACTTCACTTACAGCTGATACAGCTTCGTATACTTTTCTTCGATGTAGTCAAGGAAGTAGTTCACATCAAACGCCTCACCCGTGACCAGCTTTATGAGCTCGGGCGCGTCATAACGGCAACCGTAGCGGTGAATGTGTTCTCTCAGCCAGTTCATAATGACATCATAGTGATTCTCTTCGAGCAGCTTGTCCACATCCAAATCCTTCCGCATGGTGTGCACAAACTGCGCTGCAAACGCCGTGCCGAGCGCATAAGTTGGGAAATAGCCAAAACTGCCATCCGACCAATGCACATCCTGCAAAATGCCGAGCTTCGCATTCGGCACGTCGAGGCCGAGATACTCCTTGTACTTTGCATTCCAGGTCTGATCAAGCCCCTCGGCGGAGATGGTCCCATCAAAAAGACCCTTCTCAATTTCATAGCGAATCACAATGTGCAGCGGATAGGTCAGCTCATCCGCCTCTGTTCGAACAAATGACGGCTTTGCAACATTGATCGCCTTATAAAATTCTTCCAGGGACACCTCGCCGAGCTGCTCTGAAAATTGCGCCTGCAGCTTTGGATAATGATAACGCCAAAATGCCAGCGTGCGTCCCAGATAGTTCTCACAGAGACGGGACTGGGACTCGTGCATACCAGAGGAAATGCCCTTTGAGAAAATCATGCCGTCATACTTCGGATCCACATCGTGCTCATAGTACGCGTGGCCGACTTCGTGCACTGTCGAGAAAATCGCAGACACCACACTGTCCGGCACATATTTGGTCGTCGTGCGGCAGTCATTCTCGCAAGTACAGGAAGTAAACGGGTGCTCGGACTCATTCTGATACCCCCAGGAAGCATCAAAATGCAGATATGCAAGCAGCTTTTTCATAAACTTCTTCTGCTCTTCCACCGGAAAGTCCTGGTGCAGAAAATCCTCACGAATCTGCCTTGCCTTGGTCACCTTCTGAATCAGCGGAACGAGCCGCGCTTTCAGCGCAGCAAAGAACGCATCATACTTCTCCTGTGTCATGCCGGGCTCAAAGTCGTCGAGCATCTGATCGTAGACGGACTTATTGTTGTTTCGGTAGCCGTACAGCTTCTTCTGGCTCTCAATAACCTTCTTTAAGTACGGCGCAAAAATCGAATAATCCGCCTTCGACTTTGCGAGAATCCAAGCATCAAAGGACTCGTTGCAGAGTTTCCGGTATGCCACAAATTCCTCCTTGGGGATGCAGACTGTGTCCATTACCTTCTTATAGTAAAGCTGTATGGCGCGTCTGCTCTCATCGTCAACTTCGGGATTGTCCTTCAATTCCTTTAACAACGCGACAATCTCCGAATTCGTCTCAAGACTGAAAAGCTCACCGGAGAGATATGCTGTTCTCTCATCCCGGTAGGAAGCACCTGCACTCGGGGCGACTGTCTGCTTATCAATCCCGATGATGTTCAGCGCCATCTCGTAGGCAGAGCATTTGAAAATCCAATCCCGGTACTGTTTCAGTTTCTCCTGTGTCGTCATACATCCTCCTCTTTGTATTAATCCAACTTCACCTCTTCATTTCATCTCTTGCTATACGTCATAACAGTGCCAAGGCTCAAGCCGGCAAGAATCCAACAAAGTCATGCCTTCATCAAATTCCGAAAGGAAAAGCATCGCCATTCCATAGCTCTTTAATCTTTGCAATTCATATTCCATCATTTTATCCCACTGTGTAAAGATATAACGATATAATATGGACTCTTCTTAGAATTTATACATCTCTCAGCTACCACATTATCAAATTTTCATTTATTCATTAGATTCCTTATTTCCCCTGGGATAAAGGCGGTATTCTCCGTCAAAAAAGTCCTTCTGAATATCAATCATTACCAGACATTCTTTCATTCTGATATTCTTAAATCAGGGTTGGTTAGGCCTATTGTTGATCGTAATGGTCCATAATTCAATCCTTTTTTGCAATGAAAACAATTGCAACCATAACAAAAGCAACCATTGTAATAATCGGCCACAGCTTTAAATTACTATACTCACCTATCATTGCCGAATACAGCATTGGCGCAATCTGAATGAAAGCTATAATGAACAGCAAGACTTCGTTCATGATGGAATATTTCCGTTGCTGTTCTCCCTCATAGCTTTCTGTTTCGTCTA
>CALLVJ010000272.1 GCA_938010625.1 uncultured Stomatobaculum sp.
CAAAAAAATTGATTTGACCTGTCCAAGCTGCGGGGCGGATATGAGTATTTCCGAAGACCAGAAGATGGCAGTGTGCCCCTATTGCCGGAAGAAAATCTATTTTTCGATGGAGAACGGCAAACTGACCGCGAAAGAGGCCGAGGAGCGTTCCTATGGAGAGACCAGGGGCAGGCTCCGCGCCGAGGCCGAGGCCGAAGCAAAAAATGAGAATCGAAGAGACCTCAGAAAGCTGCGGAAACGCGTGATTAACATTGGCATTGCCGCAGTCATCATTGGTGGCTGTGTTTTTGCGAATCAAGTGAGAAAAGCAAAGCTGGATCCGTTTCCCTATGTCAGCGTCAGTTTTTCCGGCAAGGACGGCGAGGGACAAGCGACTTTGCAGCAGGGCAGTTTTCCGGAGAAAATTAACGGAAATCGGATTTCCTACAGCGTGGAGCCAAAGGAGAAACTCTCAAATGGCGATACAGTTACGGTGCAGGCAAAGAGCGATGAGTATCGCTTGAACAAGAAGATCCAGAAGTATACAGTCACAGGACTTGAGAGCTATTTGAGCAGTCTTGACAGTCTGGACAGCGCGGCGTTACAGCCTCTGCACGAGATAAGTCTCACAGCTATACGTCAGAACTATTTTCCGACCAGCATGTCGGGGACGCATCGAAACGAAGAGCTCTCGGCAAAACCGGTCAAACTGATTCTTTTGAGCAAGGACAAAACAAATGTCTTAAGCGATATCTTTGAGATCAGTTACCGCGGTCAGAGTGGGAAAACGCATACGGTTTATCAGGTTGCGCGCTACAAAAATGTGTTAGTCCGGGAAGGCGACAGTGTGAGCTTTGACTACGACAATGTAATTACTCCAGGGCAATCCATTTATCTCGGCGACAATGTGATGAACGACGACATGAGCACGGGGTACAATACCCTCGCAGAGGCGGAGGCAGAGGCAAAGAAGACTGATGAAGGTGGGATGGCCGTGACGGAGCGGGAAGAGTAAAGAGCTGATATAGGGCAGATAAAAGCAGAGGCGCGCCGATTGGCGCGCCTCTGCTTTTCTCAATGCCTGGATGTTTGGGGATGGAAAAAGATTTGATTCATCAGGCGAGTTTCAGATCGCCTTTCTTGACGAGCCCTGCGCGTCTCACCAGTGCATGAATCAGCGGGCTGAGGATCGCGGGCAGAATAACGGCGACGAGGAGCATGCCAGTCCAGTCCATGGCGGTGATCGCTGTTTTCTGTCCGGCCGCGATATCTTTGACCCAGCCGGTGTAAACGCCGAGCGGTCCCACGAGGCCGCAGGTGCCCATGCCAGAGGCGACGGCTGCGCCGTTTTGCTGCAGGTGGAACACGCAGGTCGCAATCGGGCCGGTGATCATGGAAGTCACACAGGGCGCAATCCAGACCTTTGGATTTCGGACGATATTGCCCATCTGGAGCATCGAAGTGCCAATGCCCTGGGAGATCAGGCCGCCGAAGCCATTCTCCGGATAGGAGATGACCGCAAAGCCGACCATCTGTGCGCAGCAGCCCGCAAAGGCTGCGCCGCCTGCAAGGCCGGTTAAGCCGAGCGCCGCGCAGATCGCCGCCGAGCTGATTGGCAGCGTCAGTGCAATGCCGACGAGGAGCGAGACCAAAATGCCCATTAAGAAGGGCTGGAGTTCCGTTGCCCACATCACGAGATCGCCGACCTTCATCGCCGCTTTGCCGAGCGCCGGTGCGAGCAGTGCAGAGAAGAAGAGACCGACAGCGATCGTGACGAGCGGCGTGACGAGAATATCGACCCGGGTCTCCTTCGAGATGGCCTTGCCAGCCTCTGCCGCAAAGATGGCGACAAAGAGCACCGCGAGCGGGCCGCCCGCACCGCCGAGCGCGTTTGAGGCAAAGCCGACGGTGATCAGAGAGAAGAGCACAAGGGGCGGACAGCGGAGTGCTGAGCCGATCGCAGTTGCCATAGCGGGGCCAGACATCGCCGAGGCGAGGCCGCCGACGGTATATTCCGTGCCGGCGATGGTTGCGACCGGCGAGGTCAGGAAAGCGAGGTGGAACTGCGCGCCAATCGTGTTGATAATGGTTCCAATCAGGAGCGAACAGAAGAGTCCCTGTGCCATGGCTGCGAGCGCATCAATGCCATAGCGCTTCGCAGAGATCTCTATGTCCTTTCGTTTCAGAAATGCTGACAGTGCTTCCATACATCCTCCTTGGACTTTAATTATGTCAAGACATATGTATAGTACATATGGATGTAACTGTCAAGCAAAAGCGTGATTGGATTCTGGCAGTCTGTTATTCGGACAGAAGGATGTGGGCGGCGCGGAGTTTTTCGGTGACGCGCTGGTAAGCGGTTTCGTCGGGGCAGAGCAGAGTGTGGAGGTGAATGCCGCTCGTCAGGAGCGAGAGCGGTTGTGCGGCGTGCTCGGCACTTCGCGCCAAAAAGGCATTGACCTCGTGGCGGGTCGAGAGCTGCAACTGCCCGCGGAGCTCGCCGTAGAGCGGGTGTTCGACGATCACATCTGCAACCGTACAGCCTTCATCGACCGCGATATAGAGTTCTTCCTGCATGGCAGCGGCATCGTGGCGGCAGGCGACAGTCTTTTTGAGCAGAGGCTGCCTTGCTGCTGTCGCGAGCAGATAGCCGCGGGAGGTCGCAATGATTTCTGTGCCGGCAGCGCGGAGCAGGGCGATATCACCCACGATGCTCTGGCGGCTCACATGATACCTGACCGCAAGCGCTGTCGCGCTGACCGGCTTCTGGCTTTTGGAGAGCACGGAAAGGATTTCTGCTCGTCTGGTCTCATTTTTCATGGAGTACCTCCGGAATAGATTTATTTTCTCAGTATAGCAGACTGTAAGAGAATAATCATTTCTCGAGAAAGTATATCCTATCTTGCAATGTATACCTGATGCAAGATAAAATGAGATGACAAGGAGGCGGGATATGAGAGGAAAAGCAATGACAGGAGTTTTGCTTGCGGTTTTGCTGCTCGCAGGCTGCGGGGGCACGGGCAGTGCAAAGGGCGTCAAGACTTTTACGGAACCGGGAACTGTGAATGGCGAGCTGACTTCGACAAAGAGGAATGAGAGCACGGTATTCATCAAGGCGGGGGGAGCGGCATTCATCAACAATGCAGAGCTCTCGCGAAAGTATGCCGGCAAGGCGGGCAAGACAGAGACTGCGGTGCTGCTGCTCGAAGCCGGCAAGGCGGTCGTCAAGAATTCGAATCTCATGGCGGATGCAGCGCAGAGTGCGGGCATCCTGATTGGAGATACCGGGGAAGTGGAACTTGCGGACACGGCGCTCTCGACAGCCGGTGAGCGGTCGCCTGGCATACAGACGGTGGGGAGCGGCTCGCTCTATGCCTGGGACAATATGGTCAGCACGACGGGAAATGAATCCCCGTCGCTCGCAGTCGGAAAGGGCGGCAGCATGACCCTGGACGGCGGCACATTCACGGCGACCGGTGAGCACTCGCCGGCTGTCACAGCAAGCGGCAAGGCAGTGGTACATGCGGCGACCTTGACCGCGGGCAATGCCGAGGCGCTCTCGCTCGAAGAGGGCGCCGCACTCTCGTTTTATGACTGCCATATTGCCGGCAATATGCCGGAGCCGGGCGGCAATCAGCGGAACGCCGCCATTGTGCTGCGCCGCGCTGAGAACCGGGAAGAGGGCACGGCAGCGCCGCAGCTTCTGCTCTCCGGCGGCACGGTGCGCGCCCAGCGTGGCAATCTTTTTTATGTGGATGGGGCGGATGCCGCTGTCGTGGTAAAGAATGTCGTGCTCGCGGTCGATGCAGCACAGGGCAATCTGTTTCTCGCCTCCAACGGCGCTAGGAGCAGTCTCAGCACCTACGGAGAAATCATGGAAGGGCATCTTATGACGGAGGAAGATGCGAGCGCCAGTATTTACCTCCGTGAAATCTCAAAGTTCACCGGTGACATTCTGCAGATGCCGGGACCCGGCAAAGCAGAAGCGCCCGGCATTGCCCTCTATATTGACGGCACCTCAATCTGGGTCGTGAGCGGCAATTCGACGCTCCGCGCGCTCTACGCAGAAGGGTTGGTGAAGGACGGCAAGGGACTTGACGTCACGATTCAGGGTGAGGACGGCACTGTTTACCAGAAGGGCAGCTCAGCTTATACGGTGACGGTGACCGGCGAATATAAAACCAGCGCGGACTTTAGCGGCGCCGGCACTGCGGATGAATTTGCATCCCATGCGGCAGAGCGGCCGGAGAGTCTGCGCTGAGACAAAATATCAGAAAAACAGAAAGTCCCAGAAGTTTCCGAGACGGTCCTCAAAGACCTCATAGGGCGTGCGTGCGAGGAGATTCTGTTCGGTTTCCTTTGCGAGGTGGATGTCATCGGTGATGATATAGTCGACATCGGAGTCGAGGAAGCGCCGGAAGCTCTCGCTGTCGTTGACGGTCCAGACGCCGAGCTGTTTGCCGGCCTTGTGGATTTCGGCGATGCGCGCTTCTGTGACAGCCTCTTCCTCGAGGAGGAGGATATCACAGTTTAACTTCGGGAGATTGCCGACTCCGGCAAAAACGAGAAGGCCGGTGTCAAACTCCGGATAACGGGTCTCCACATAATTGATCACGCGGTAGGAGAGAGAGATAATCACGACCTCTGAGATCATATTTTTTTCACGGACGATGCGCACGACATCGTCCGCCATTTTTTCATCTGCGGTTGCGCCCTTTAACTCGATGAAGAGCTTTTCCCTGCCCTTGCAGGCGTCCAATAACTCGCCGAGTGTTGCGACCGGGTAGGATTCCGACGGAAAATTCGGATCGGTCAGTGTGAGTCCTCTGACTTCGAGAAAGGTCATGGACTGCGGTGTTCGATTCACTCCGGCGAGGCGCCTGAAGCTGTCATCGTGGTTGATGATATAGTAGCCGTCTTTGGTCCGCTGCACATCGGTTTCCGAGGCATAGGCACCGGCTGCTTCGGCGGCGGCAATGCCCGCGACCGAATTTTCTGGCGCGAGATAGCCGCCGGTGCGGTGTGCGATGAGTTTCGTGCTCTGTTTTTTCGAAAAGAGCGGCGCGTAAAGGAAGGAGAGCACAAAGGAAATCAATGCTGTGAGCAGCACTGAGCCCCCCATGGCGAGGAGCAGCAGCGTGCGGCGGGGGCTCTTCGGGAGCGGCCGCTCTGCGGGCGCTGTATCCCGGGCAAGGGTCAGAAAGAGGCGGGTAAAGCGCAGCAGAAAATAACTGCTGCAGAGCAGGCCAAGCATCGAGAGCAGGTAGTTTCCGAGGAGCACGGCAAAGGCCGCTGCAAAGCGGTACAGGAGCTCGGCGCGGCTCTCGGCGCTGAGCAGAAGATCTGTGCCGCTTGCGGCTGTAGCTGCGCTGTTTAGCAGCTTTGTTTCCCGCGCGATTAAAACGAGGGCGGGCAGGACCTTAAAGAGAAATTGTGCAAACAGGCGGATGATGCCGAGAAATAGAAGGAGCGGCAGCAGCTCTTTTGCGATGCGAAGCCGGTTTGCTGTCACCAGTTCCGAGGAGCGGCGGAAGGCTTCTCTGGGCGTGCGGGATTCCAGGAGCGCAGCGTGCAGAAAGAAAAGCGTGCGGTAGTCGAGCCAGAGCAGAAACAGCATGAGGAGCAGATAGAAAAAAAAGTAAAGCGGCGTCGCATCAATGACCTCTGAGATAAAGCTTGGAATATAAAAGCCCTTTGTCAGGCTGATGTGGAAGCCGACACCGGAGAGCGGCGTCAGGACAGCGAGATAAAAGAGAAACAGAAGGCCGCGCGGCGAGGCAAATTTTCGGAGCGAGCAGACGCCGTCCAGAAGCGCAGTGCGGAAGCGGAGCTGCTTCCCGGCGAGCAGTGCATTGCAGAGGAAAATCGGTGCGAGCAGCTCAAAGAGCAGATAGAGCAGAACAAGTGAGATGAGCAGAAGGAGCAGTACCGGTGCGCGCCAGGAGGCGAGAAAGCGCAGATAGTTTGAGCTGGTCAGTGCGCCGCTCTTTGCTGTGAGCGCGCGGACAAAGCGCCACACAAGGCGGGTCAGCGGAAAGAGAAGAATCGAGGCGAGCAGCTGGAAAATCCAGAACTCCGGAAGTGCAGAGAGCGCAAAGTGGGAGAACAAGGTTGGATTTTTTGTCTTATTTGGCATGACAAACTCCTTTGTGTGATGGGTACGGTGGAAAGTCGCATAAATTCCCTTTATTCTATCACAGTGTTCTGCAGAGCCTGAAAGTCATTTACAACAAACATACTACGGCTTGGAAAAATATGATAAAGTAGAACTGTATCGTATACAATGCGCCCTGTCATGGGGTGCGCAGGAACCGCAAGGGGAAAGAGTGAACATCATGGCAAAGGATAAGAGAAGAGTTGTACTGGTTGGCTGCGGCATGGTTGGTATGAGCTATGCCTACGCAATGCTGAATCAGCAGACTTGCGATGAGCTCGTCTTGATTGACTATGTGAAAGAGAAGGCAGAGGGAGAGGCGATGGACTTGAATCACGGTCTCGCCTTTTCCGGCTCGCACATGAAAATATGGAACGGCACTTATGCGGACTGCAAGGAGGCGGACATCGTGACCATCTGTGCCGGCGTCGCACAGCGCCCGGGCGAATCCCGCATGGATTTACTTGCGCGGAACACCGCGATTTTCAAGTCGATTGTGGAGCCGGTTACGGATTCCGGATTTAACGGCATTTTTCTGATTGCGACAAATCCTGTTGATGTAATGGCAAAGGTCACCTGCGATCTCTCGGGATTCAATCCAAAGCGTGTGATTGGCAGCGGAACCTCGCTCGACACGGCGCGCCTCCGCTATCTGGTCGGAAGCTACTTAAAGGTGGATCCGAGGAGCATTCACGGGTATGTGATGGGCGAGCACGGCGATTCGGAGTTTGTGCCGTGGAGTCAGGTTTGCATCGCGACCAAGCCAGTCCTCGATGTGATTGCGGAGTCAAACGGTGTCTACAAGAAAGAAGAGCTCGAGAAAATTGAGGTAGATGTGCGCACGGCGGCGGATAAAATCATTGCGGCGAAGAAGGCAACCTATTACGGCATCGGCATTGCGCTGACCCGGCTCACGAAGGCCATTCTCGGCGATGAAAGCTCGGTGCAGACTGTTTCAGTTTATCTTCGCGGCGAGTATAAGCAGCATGGTGTCTTTGCAGGCGTCCCGGCGGTGATCAATGCGAGC
>CALLVJ010000273.1 GCA_938010625.1 uncultured Stomatobaculum sp.
AGAACCAGATCGCCGAGTACGACAAGAATATCAGCGCCTTCTCCGGCAAGAGCATGATGGTCACGGCGATTGTCTTAAACGGCTGGAACGACAAGATGCCGGAACTCATCTACCCCGGTGTCAAGAAGAGCGACAGCGCCCTCTATTACGGCTTCAACACGGCGACCAAGGAGGGGTATGAAACCACCCGCGCACTGATGAGCTTTCTCGCACAGCGCTACAACGGTGAGAATTCTGCCTATGGCCGTGTCTCAAACTGGATCGTCGGCAACGAGATCAACAACGGTAAAAACTGGAACTACATGGGGCAGATGGACATTGACAAATATGTGACAGAGTATGTCCGCGCATTCCGTGTCGCTTATACGGCCATCAAGGCGCAGCAGGCAAATGCGCATGTCTTCTTCTCGGTTGACATGAACTGGAATGATCCGAATGCAGACCAGAAGACGCAGTATTCCGCAAAGCATATCATTGACAAGATCAACGCTGAGATCAACCGGAATGGCAATATTGACTGGCAGCTCGCTTACCATCCATATCCGTATCCGCTGACTGAGCCGGAGTTCTGGGATGACCACAACACGGGCCTGATTGTGCAGAACGAGAGCACAAAGATCATCAACTTTGAGAACCTGCATGTTTTGACCGATTATCTGACAGCGTCGAACTTCCGGAACCGTGAGGGGCAGGTGCGGCATATCATTCTCTCGGAGCAGGGTTTCAGCGCGAAGAGTCCCTCGCGCGGCGACGTCGAGACGCAACAGGCGGCAGCCTTTGCCTATGCTTATTACATTGCGGATTCGAACCCTTATGTGGACGCGCTGATTTTAAGCCGTCAGGTCGATGCGCCGGTTGAGGTCAGAAACAGCGCGGCCTTTGGGCTCTGGGCCTGCCGCATGGATGCGGGTGATGCGATCATCGCGACCAGAAGAAGAAAGATCTGGTCAGTGTTCCGTGACATCGACAAGAAGGCCAAGACCCTCGAGGCCTCCGAGTTTGCAAAATCGGTGATTGGCATTCAGAAGTGGTCGGATGTGGTTCCGAATTTCCGCTGGAGGAGTCTCGAGAAGTAAAGAAGACAGCTTGACTTTTCAGAGCCTGGCGCGTATTCTGTCTAAAATAGCAGCAAAAAATGCGATGAAGACGCACAGTAGGACCGGCAGAGCGCACAGAGAGCGGAAGAGGGCTGAGATTTCCGCCGCCGCGCCGATGTTTGAACCTTCGCGTCGGAGCAGCGGAGCTGAATGGGCAGAGCCTTAGTAGGTTGCGACGTCTTTCCGCGTCAAGGAAACAATGAGCGGTCCGCAGGATAAGCGGATAATGCGGGTGGTACCGCGGGTGAATGAACTCGTCCCGGATACAGAGAGCTTGCTCTCTGTATCCTTTTTTATTTTCCCGCGCAGTCAAAGAAAAGGAGAGAGGCATGGACAAGAAGCAATTTGAGGACTTAAAGCAGCGCTTCGCCGAGAGAGCCGAACAGATGCAGGAAAAGAATTCCGAGACCCTGTATGCGCTCCGGAAGGAATTTCTG
>CALLVJ010000274.1 GCA_938010625.1 uncultured Stomatobaculum sp.
GTAGTCTCGACGTTCATCATATTGCCCGGGTCACCGAGCTTCATAACTGCGCCCTTGCCAAAATCCTTTTCAATCTGCTTGAGCGCTTCGTCGAGCGCTTTCTTCTTTGCATCCTGATCCATGCCGCACCTCTTCTCTCAAGTCAAACCGCGGAAGCCGCATTGCAAACATTCGTTCCGCGAACTTTTGTTCTGGTATCAGTTTACCCGCTTCCGGCGGATTTTGCAAGCGAAACTCTTATTCGCCGGTTCCGTTTACGGCAATCGACTTGAGAACTTCGATTTCTCCCTCCGTAAACGAAGTGAGTTCCTCTCCGCGCCCCACAAACTCCACCGTGACCAGCGTGTTGTGCACGCAGAGTATCGCTTTCTTCTTGAGAAGTTTTCCGAAGGGCTCGGTGCTCTTATCCAGTTGCAGGGTCACAAAGAAAGGCTTGTCGCCGTAGATCTGAACGCCCACCTGCTCGGCCTCGACAAACTGCGAGATGTAGGCATTCGCGCTGAAAATGGATCTCTCGAGCGCGTTTCCGCTGTTCACCTCGGTCGTGACCTCGATGTAGGACTCGGTGTTGTAGTCCGCAACATTTAAGTGCCGGTGGTAGAGCGGTCCGTTTTGGCTCGAGTTAAACTGCGCGGGAAGCCGAACCGAGATGCTTTCATTGTCCTCGTTGCCATGAAGTACCACGGTCTCGCCGCTGAACGACGAACAGTCCTCCACCGCACTTAAATCGAGTTCCTTCATCTTTTCCAGATACGCATCTCCGAGTAATCTGACGCCCTTCCGCATCTTCTTTAAGTCGCCCGCATCGAGGCTCAGCGGCACTGGCTGTAAATATTCCTCCACGCCGGTCACGGTATTCGGCTTCACATTTGCCTTGTCGACATAGGGTGTTAAGTCGATGCCGGCGGGCTTATACTCTTTCACCGGAACCGTCGCGACGGAATTCACCATCTGCTCCATCAGTTCCTCGGTGAAGGGAGACTCGGTTCTTCCCCTGTATTCCTCCGCAGTCGTGCCGTATTCAAAGCGAAGCACTACCTCGCGGTTTGCGAGAAAGCCGATGTAGTCGACAAAGTCCCGGACCACGCGGCTCTTCCCCGTCCCGCGGTCCGAGCGATAAGAAAGGCGAAGCCACTTTTGCTTCCCCACATTGATGACCTTGGCCTTCATGTCCGTGTAATCTTGGTAGCTGTAGCCAGTCTCGAGCGCGCGCACGCGGTCGGCGCCGCGCCGCACACCGGATCCCTGCCCCGCCGTCACCTCGAGCGTGATCGTCGCGGCGCGTCCCTGTCCGTCCTCCGTGACCGCCCAGACCTCGTAATTGGCCTGCTCCGGATCGTTGGAGCGCTGAAAGCCCTTGGCCGGAAGTTCCGCCGTGACGGGTCCCGACGTGAGTGTCAGGACTTCGCTCTCCGTCTTCTTTGCGCTGCTCTTCTTCTCGTCGTAATTGACATCTCTGACCTCCGTAAAGGCAGCCCGCACCTCGGTCGGGAACTTGCTGTCCTCTTCGCTCGCCTTGCTCGCCGCAGTTGTCCCGCCGGATGCACTTGCACTGCCGCTCGCCTTCGCCGCTTCGCTGCTCAAAGCCTCGGAAGTCTCCGCCTTTGCCGCGGCACTCTGATTGCCGGATTTCGACTCTGCCTTTTTGCCGCCGCAGCCGGAAACCGCCAGTGCCGCCGCCA
>CALLVJ010000275.1 GCA_938010625.1 uncultured Stomatobaculum sp.
CCGAGCGTCACATTGACGCCCTCCACTGCCTTCCAATCCTTCTTCTCGCGGTCATAGACAAAGCCGACCGTCTTTAACGGAATGTGCCCCTGGTCGTGGTACATGCAGACCACGATGTCATACCAGCCGCCGAGTGCCTGCGAAAACACGCTGTCCGGCGGGCAGGGGCCTGTGACGCCTGTGATGCCCTCTGCCTTCGCCGCCTCAATGGCCGGGGTAATTTCCTCGATCTCCTCGCGCCCGAAGAGGCCATTCTCGCCGCAGTGCGGGTTGAGACCTGCGACCGCAATCCGCGGATTCTCAATGCCCATGTCCTTGCAGGCCTGGTCTGCAATCTCAATGACCTCGAGCACACGCGCTTTCTTCACACGGTCGCACGCCTCGCGGAGCGAGACGTGCGTCGAGACATGCACGACGCGGAAATCGTGGTGCGCGAGCATCATCGTATATTTCCTCGTGCCTGTGTAAGTCGCATAGATCTCCGTGTGTCCGTCAAAATGCGTGTGACCGTCCGAGCGCGCGCCGTTGTCTGCGGCGAGCGCTAAGTTCATCGCCTCTTTGTTCAGCGCATTCGTGCAGGTCGCATCCACTTCTCCTGCCATGGCAAGCTCGATGACCTTTTTCACGCATTGGAATGCCGCATTGCCGCCCTCGACACTGACTTTCGCGAGTTCAAACTTTTTGACATCCTGAACCAGCGGCAGATGCAGCACATCAATGGTTCCGGGCTGAAACAGTGCATCTGAGACCTTTTCACAGCGGTGAATTGTAATCTCCGGATGCCTCACAAAGCCCTTTGCCTGTTCCATGATATTGGCGTCGCCAACGATGATCGGGCGGCAGAACTCATACTGCGCGGGATCTGCGAGCGCCTTGACACTGATCTCCGGTCCCGTTCCCGCCGGGTCGCCCATCGTGATGCCGACAACTGGTCTGTTTTTCATCACCCTTCTCCTCAGGCGAGCCCGCGCGCTTTATTCTGATCCAAAAGTTCCTGCAGCGCCTCAATCCCCTCTTCCGGCACATAGGAGAACGGCGCACGGCACTTGCCGACCGGATAGCCAAGGAGCGCAACTGCTGTCTTGATAATCGTGTTCGGATTGCCATAGCGGAAGATGCTCTGCAGCGCGGAAATTGCCTCCTGCGCCTGCTCGGCACCTGCCACATCGCCCGCAATCCACTTGTCATAGATGCTCGCAAGCGTCTTCGGCCAGATATTGGCGCGCCCCGCAATGCCGCCCGCACCGCCCTCTTTTAAGCAGGTCAGAATTGCGCCGTCATTGCCCGCGAGAATTGCGACTTCCTTGGGGAGTTCCTTGGTGAGACGGATGTATGCCTTCAAGTTCTCGAGATCTCCGCTCGAATCCTTTGCGCCGACAATCACATCAATATCACGGCAGAGCGCCTGCACCGTCTCCGGCAAAAGCTTATTGCCGGTGCGCGCCGGTATGTTGTAGAGAATAATCGGGATGTGCACCTGCTTTGCGACTGCCGCATAGTGGTCATAGAGCTCGCGCTGTGAGGCGAGCGCAAAGCTCGGCGTCACAATCGAGAGTGCATCCGCGCCGAGCTCCTCGGCGCGCTTACTGAGGCGAATTGTATCCGCCGTTGTAATGCAGCCCGTGCCGGCATAGACTGGCACTCTGCCGTGCACTTCGTCAATGACGGTCGCAAAAATTTCTTCGCGCTCTGCGAGCGAGAGCGCATACGCCTCGCCGTTGGTGCCCGCCGGAAAAATGCCGTGCACGCCTCCCTCCAAGAGGCGGTTCACCTGACGTCTCAGCTCTGCGTGGTTCACGCTCTGCTCTGCGTTATCGTTCATTGGCGTCACTACCGGGGGGATAATTCCCTTGATTTCGCTGGTCTTCACGCTGTCTCCTCCTTCTCAACCTGTCCGCTGTGTTTTTTTTTACATGATTTCCAAGTAGAGCGCTCTCGCATCCGCCTCGGTCACAAGGCGCTTATTGTTGCTCAAGAGACGCTGCACCTGCATACCCGCCTGCACCAGCTCCTCGAGATCTTCTGTCGGAACGTCAAAACTCTTTAAGCTCGTCGGGATGTCGAGATGTGTGACAATCTTCTCAATGCGGCGGATCATCCACGCGCACTTCTCCTGCTCCGTCTTGCAGGTCTTCTCGCCATGGCAGCAGCGGTCATAGGCAATTGCGAGACGCCTCTGCACTTCCGGATCCTCGCTGTTAAAGCGCATGACCGGCGCGAGCAGAATCGCATTGGAGACGCCGTGCGCAATGTGGTACTTGCCGCCGAGCGGATAGCTCAGCGCGTGGACTGCTGTCGTGCCGGACGCTGTGATCGCAAGACCGCCGTAGTAGGCCGCAATCTGCATCCGGTTCTTCTCTTCCATTGCCTCCGGATCGTCGCAGGCCTTTTCGATGTTGTTGAGAATCAGATCGAGCCCTTCAAGTGCATAGATATCGCTGAACGGATTTGCCTTGTTGCCCGTGAAGCACTCAATGCAGTGCGCGAGCGCATCGACACCGGTCGCAGCGGCAATCTTGCGCGGCAGGTTCTTAATCATTCTGGCGTCGAGAATCACATAGTCTGCAATCATATTGTCGTTGACAATGCCGACCTTGAGCTCTCGCTCCGGCACAGCGACAATCGCATTTGGCGTGACCTCCGCGCCGGTGCCCGCAGTCGTCGGAATCAGAACAATCGGAACGCACTTTTTTGCAATGCCGGGGGTGTCGAGCAGCTCCTTGACGCCGTAGGCATCCGTCACAAGCACACTTGCGAGCTTTGCGGCATCCATGACTGAGCCGCCGCCGCAGGCCACGATAAAGTCTGCCCCCGCGCGCTTGAATTCGTCAATTAACTTCTGCACTGCCTCATAGCTCGGCTCTGCCGGAAGATCATCGAGCACATAGTAGTCCGCGCCTGAGGCTTTGACCGCCGCCTCCGGGAGCGCAAAGAGACCTGCCTGCTCAATGCCCTTGTCAGTGAACATGGCGACCTTCCTTGCGCCGTTGTTCTTCAAAATCTCCGTGATCTGCTCCATCGAATTTTCACCGCCGTAGACTGCATGCGGCAACTTTAGACTGTACTGCTTTAACATGATTCTTCCTCCTTTGAAACGATCTTGCCAGATACTGTGTTCTGACCTCAGCGGCTCTGCGCTGCGGTCGGATTGTAAAGTCCCATCGTCTCACGCTTCGCACCGGTGACATCTTCCTCGCGGAAGCGGAGATACTTGATGCCCTCGCGGGTTCTCGCGGCATAGGCGAGATGCAGCATGCCGTCCCGCGTCTGCATGAGATACGGATATTCGTACTGGCGGTTGTTCGTGCGGTTCTCGTCACCGATGAAACCCTCGCCCCGCTCCATCCAGCGGATCAGCGGGAAAGTCTTGCCGCCGTCCTCCGAGAGCGCTACCGCCACCGGGCAGCGAAGCCCCGGCCAGGCAGCCTTGCCGGACTGACTCTTCGGCGCAGAGGTCGGATTGTAGGCAATCGCAATGCGGCCGCTCTGTAGTTTGATCGCGCTGATGCCGGAGTTATTGTTCGGCAGCGGCGTCGGCTCCGGCACAGACCAACTCTCGCCCCAGTCAAACGACTCACTGCGATGAATGTGCTGCGCCTCGCGGTGCCGCATGAACGCGACCAGATGTCCGGGCTCAAGTTCAATCACATTCGCGTGCACATGGCCGTTGCTCTTTGGCATCATCACGAGCTTCCAGCTCTTGCCCTGGTCATCCGAGATGCGAAAGCCGGTCGGATCGCCGGCGAGACCATCCGGCGAATCCGTGCAGAGCCAGTTGGAGAAAATCCAGCGCCCGTTCGAGAGCACCTGAATTGGCTGACGGCAAAACGTGCCGGGCTCCGGAAATACCGTCTCATAATCTCTCCAGCTTCTGCCGCCGTCAAAACTTTTCTGGCAGCGCACTTCCGCCGTAAACTGCATGTTGTCCTTGCCGCTCTCGCGGTCATCCTGCGCCGTGTACATGGCCCAGACAGCGCCATCCGGGCCGAGAAACAGCGACGGATTCTGCTCGCTCTTCTTCGGATCGCGGGAAATGTCGGAGACCGCCGACCACTTCCCCGCGCCCGCGCGAAGCGCCGAGCAGACAATGTGAATATCTGCACTGCCCTCATAGGTTCCGGCAAACCAGCAAGCTAGAATATCGCCATTCGGAAGCTCTGCCATGGCAGGCGCGTGCGCCGTCGGAAAGCCGCCGGTCGGCAGCAGAGCCTCCAGAACCCCCATCTCATCATCCTCATAGATAGTGCCATCAAACGAAAGTCCCGGAAGTTTTGGATACTTGCTCATCTTTTCTCTCCTTCTGTCTCCTTCTCCAAAAAACGCGCGAGGCGCAGCAGCAAATCTTCTTCTCCAAATCCGCCAGACTTGGTGATCACGGCGTGCAGTTTGCCTTGATACAAAAACTGACAGAGCACAATGCCGCTCTCCAGTTCGCCGAGGGGCTCCACCTTCTGCACGCCAAGGGCCGTCATACACTGCAGCAGCGTATCGCCGCCCGTCAGAAGCAAGGTTCCAAGCTCTGGACTCTCCATCAGCCCCTTCAATACCTCACCGAGACTTGCGACAATACGGCAACGCAGTTCGTCGAGCGAGAGCCCCATTTTTGCTGCACAAGCCTTCGTCGCCTCATTATCACCTGCGTCGTTGCTGTCAACAATCATCTGCGGGTTTATAGCAAGTTTCTCCTTGAGTGCGGCAAGCTCTGCTCTTCCCGCAGCGCTCTCAAAATGCGCTGGCTCCAGCTTTTGCTGCGGCGTCAAACGGACATGACAGAAGCCTGCTTCTGCTGCGATCTCCAGCTGGCGGCGGGTGATCGGATTCACGCTCCCGCAGAGCACTAATAAGTGCGGGGAAAGCTTTGGCAATGCGCACTCTCTGCCCTCGCTCATACCGAGCAATTCCGGCAAAAAAGCCGCAAAGCCTGCACAGCCCGCGAGGACGCGCGGCACTGCACACCGAAACAATACCTTCCCGCTCTCCAGCAGTTCCTCTGCACTGGACGCATCAAAAATCTGAATGCCCATCTGTTCCGGTGCTGTCTCTCCCTGCCTAAGCGCTGCAAAGCTCTTTGCCGGCACCTGGCTCTGCGACCCAATCAGCGCTGCGACTTCTGCTGTCCGCACTGGTTCAAACGGATCCTGCCCAAATGGGCTCTCATTGACCGGAACGCCATTGATATAGTGGCGCCCCCCGACGGTCGTCCGACCAAGTTCCGGAAATGCCGGGAGAAAGGGCAACATAGCTGCGCCGCTTCCCAGGAGCACCGCCTCGAGTTCTGCACCGACATTGCCGCGAAGCGCCGAATCCGTCTTCTTGTAAATGCAGGGGATACCGGCGCGAACTGCGCTCTCCGTCAATGCGCGGACAATTTTCCCCGCCTCTCCCGGACACAAATGCCGGGTTTCCGTATTGATCACGAGCACCTCTGCATCCTCTTCTGTAAAATGATACGCCTGCGCGGTCAGAACCTGGGTCGGAATGCCGCGCGCGGCAAAGCGCACCCCCGTGTCCAGCGCACCGGTAAAATCATCTGCAAGAATCAGCAAGCGAAGCATGTCTCCTCCTCTCCTCCGCTTTCCACCATGTATATGTTCATTATGCGTACTCTTCGCTCATATTGCACGCAAAAGCGCAAAAAAAGTGTTTCAATTTAGCACTTAGTTCTTTTCAGGCTTCATCTTTTAAGCTTAAAGTTCTTTTTTGAAACGTTTTCTTCTTTTGCTTTCCGGCAAACATGCTATACTAAACACGGGAGGAGATAGTTTCATGACAACAAGCAAAGAGTCGGCGCATATCCGCATTCTCGCCATTGCGCCCTATGAGGGAAGGCATACTGCCCTGCAACATGCCACAGAGGCCTATCCGAATGCCGACTTCGACATTTTCACCGCTGACCTCGACGCAGCGCTCGCGATTGTCGAGGCGAATGATATCAGTGTCTATGACTGTATCATCTCCCGCGGCGGCACGGCGGAACTGCTCCGGAACAAGACAGCACTCCCAGTCGTGGAGATTCCCATCTCAATTTA
>CALLVJ010000276.1 GCA_938010625.1 uncultured Stomatobaculum sp.
AGAGCAGCTTTCACAGCTTGAGGCTGAGAAAGTGGCGATGGAATCCGGAGAACAGGCAATGGAAGAGAAGCCGCTGCACAGAACGCCATGGAAAAGTCTGATTGCGGCCCTGCATGCAGACGGACAGGAGGCGGAACAGGCGGCGGATGAGAAACAGCCGGAAAAGCATGGAAATTTGCCGCGAGAGGTGATCCGAACCGAGCTCTCAGAGGACTGGGAACTGCGCCGCAGCGCAAGGCGGGAATTCCCAACGGAAGAAGCACCGGAAGTGCTGCACTTTGCGCGCGAGACATTTTCGCCGGAAGAAGCAGTGACAGAAGGAGAAACAACAGCGCTGCCGAATCCAGATCAGTATGCGGACGGCGACCCGGCATTGCTGGAAGCGCTGCGCCGCGCGGATGAAATTCTGAAGCGCGATGACAGCCCGCTTGGAAACGTGGCGGGCAGCCCGGCGGAGGAGGCGGATTACAGCACAGCGTGCGAAGAGGAGGAAGCGCCAGAGGCAGAGAAGCTCGCGCAGATTGCGCGAAGCGAGACTGCCGAGTGGAATCAGGACGAAGAGGAAGCGCTGCCGCGCTCCATTGAGATTGCAGAAGCCGAGCAGGCGCGTTCGCTCTCGTTCCGGCGGGAAGAGAGTTTTTCGGAGGCTGCACCGCGGCAGCGGGGAATGACAGAGCAGGGCAGTGCACCGAAGCGGGAGGCACCGCCGAAAAAGTACAGGACACCGCCGCTTGACCTTCTTGAAAGGGGCAAGGAGAAGCGGCAGGAGAGTGACCTCGAGTACAGGACAACAGCACTGAAACTCGAGGAAACCCTGCATAATTTCGGCGTGGACGTCAAGGTCATGAATTTTAGCTGCGGCCCTGCCGTGACGCGCTACGAGCTCCTGCCAGCGCAGGGAGTCAAGGTCGGGCGCATTGTCGCGCTCGCAGACGATATCAAGCTGAGTCTTGCGGCGGCGGATATACGCATTGAGGCGCCGATTCCCGGCAAGTCTGCGGTCGGCATTGAGGTGCCGAACAAGGAGAATAATACAGTCTATCTCCGGGATCTTTTGGAGAGCGAGCGCTTCAAAAGGGCAAGTGGCAAAATCAGTTTTGCAGTCGGCAAGGACATTGCGGGACAGACTGTGGTCACCGATATTGCAAAGATGCCGCATCTCTTGATTGCTGGTGCGACGGGTTCCGGAAAGTCAGTCTGCATCAACACCCTGATCATGAGCATCCTCTATCGCTACCGCCCAGAGGAAGTGAAGCTCATCATGATTGACCCGAAAGTCGTGGAACTCTCGGTCTATAACGGCATTCCGCATCTTCTGATTCCAGTGGTCACGGATCCGAAAAAGGCGGCGGGCGCTCTGAACTGGGCGGTGGCCGAGATGACAGACCGCTATAAAAAATTCGCTGATACCGGGGTTCGCGATCTGAGCGGCTACAACGAAAAGATACGCGCTGCCGCGGCGAGCGGCACAGTGAATCCGGCAGAGCTGCCGACGCCGTTGCCACAGCTGGTCATTATCATTGACGAGCTCGCAGATCTCATGATGGTCTCGAAAAATGAAGTGGAGGAAGCCATCTGTCGCATTGCACAGCTCGCGCGCGCGGCGGGTATGCATCTCGTGATTGCAACCCAGCGGCCGAGTGTCAATGTCATCACAGGTTTAATCAAGGCGAACATTCCATCCCGCATTGCCTTTGCGGTCTCCTCGGGCATTGACTCCCGGACCATTCTGGACGGCGTCGGCGCAGAGAAGCTGCTCGGCAAGGGCGATATGCTCTTCTTCCCGCAGGGCATTCCGAAACCGGTGCGTGTGCAGGGCGCTTTTGTCTCGGACCAGGAAGTGCAGAAGGCGGTTCAGTTCATCCGGGAAGAGGAGATTCCGCTCTCGTATTCGGAAGAGGTCGAGGACAAGATTCTGCGATCCGGTGACACACATGCGGCGCAGCCGGAGGACAGCGGGCGGGATCCGCTCTTTTTCCAGGCTGGACGTTTCGTGATCGAGAAGAACAAGGCCTCGATTGGCAATTTGCAGCGCATGTTCAAGATTGGATTTAACCGCGCGGCGCGCATCATGGACCAGCTTGCGGCGGCGGGCGTGGTCGGCGAAGAGCAGGGCACCAAGCCTCGCGAACTGCTGATGAGCATGGAAGAGTTTGAAGCAATGGAGCAATGAGAGGAAAAGCTATGAAATTATTGGAACTTGCGATGTCGGAGCTCAAGGGAGAGCTTCTGCAGGGCAATATGGGGGTGGAGCTCGGCGCCCTGGTCTATGATTCCAGAAAGATCAGTCCCGGCTGTCTGTTTGTCTGTATGAAAGGCGCCAATTTTGACTCCCACGCGCTGCTCCCCGAACTTCCGGGCAAGGGCGTCGCGGCGGTCGTCATTGACCGTGAAATCGCAACCCTTCCGGCAGGTCTTACGGTGTACCGCGCGGCAGATGCGAGAGCGGCTCTTGCGGCCCTTTCGGCGGCTTATTTCGGCTTTCCGGCGCGAGAACTTTTGACAGTCGGCGTGACTGGCACCAAGGGAAAGACCACGACCACCCATATGATACGCGCTCTGCTCGAAAAAGGCGGCATTCCGACGGGACTTATTGGCACCAACGGTATCACGATTGGCAGGGAACATATTGCAACCAAGAATACGACGCCGGAATCCTATGAAATTCAGGAGAGTTTCCGGAAAATGGCGGATGCTGGCTGCAAGGCAGTTGTCATGGAAGTGTCAAGTCAAGGTCTCATGCTGCATCGCACGGGCAGCATTCTGTTTGACTACGGCATTTTTATGAACATTACACCGGATCACATAGGCCCGAATGAGCATAAGACTTTTGAAGAATATCTGTTCTGGAAGTCACAGCTCTTTTTGCAGTGCAGGACAGGGCTTGTCAATGCGGATGATGTGCACGCTCTCTACATTGAAAAGATGGCAAAGTGCGAGAAGCTGTACCGTTTCAGCGAAAAAAATCCGGCGGACTTTACGCTCTGCAGGCTCTCTCACACGGCAGATCCCGACTTTGTCGGCATGCGCTTTGATTTTGCAGGCGCAGGGCGGAAAGTGACAGATGTAAAGGTCGGCATGCCGGGCCGTTTCAATGCGGAGAATGCTCTCGCTGCGCTCTCGCTTGCAGCTTTGGCAGGCGTGAAGGATGAAGTGCTCCGGACAGGCTTACAAGATATCCGCGTCAACGGTCGCATGGAGATTGTCAAGCTGCATCCTTACACGGTTCTGGTTGACTATGCGCACAATGCGGTCAGCATGGAGGCGCTGCTCGACGCGCTGCGCGAGTACCATCCGAAGCGCCTGGTCGTGGTCTTTGGCTGCGGCGGCAACCGCGCCAAAGAGCGCCGGACTTCGATGGGGGAGATCGGCGGCAAGAAGGCAGATCTCTCGATCATTACGGCGGACAACTCCCGCTATGAGAAGGTCGAGGACATTCTCACTGACATCCGCGAGAGCATTGAGAAGACCGGCGGCGCGTTCATTGAGATTCCGGACAGAAGAGAGGCCATCTTCTATGCCGTGCAAAAGGCAGAGCCAGGTGACATGATCGCGATTATTGGCAAGGGACACGAGGACTATCAAGAGATTTGCGGCGTGCGCACGCATTTCCTGGATCGGGAAGGGGTGGAGGACGC
>CALLVJ010000277.1 GCA_938010625.1 uncultured Stomatobaculum sp.
GCGACGAGAGTGCGGATGTTGAGACTTTCATTGCAGAGCAGTGCAAGGCACTTGGCATTGCGGATTATAAACTGCTGCTTCTCGATTATCTGACGGACGGACAGGCGACCACAGCGGAACTGGCCTCCAAGTATTGGAATCCGGAGCATGCTTTGCTAATCTACAATATCGACACCTATGTGCTGCCGGGGGCGATGAATGCGGCAGAGCTGAAGGGTGATGGTTTTATTCCCTGTTTCCTCGGCAAAGGAGATCACTGGAGCTTTGTACGTCTGGATGAGACCGGCAAGGCAGTGGAAGTCCGGGAAAAGACCAGAATTTCCGAGAACTGCACACTCGGGGCCTATTATTTTAAGAGCTGTGCGCTCTATGAGAAACTCTATCGGGAGTTCTATGCGGACAATGCGCATCTCGAGAAGGGCGAAAAGTACATTGCGCCGATGTACAACTATCTGATTCAGAAGGGTGGAGAAGTCTATATTTCGGTTGTGCCTGTAGAGGCTGTACATGTGCTCGGGACACCGGAAGAAGTGCAGGCCTTTGAACAGGCAAAATTGAATTAAATGCAGCAGTGAGAGCGAAATGAAGAAGGTATTGGTGACGGGTGCGGGTGGATTTATCGGGAGAAACCTGGTCAGAGGTCTGATCAGGCAGGGAATTGAAGTTTATGCCACCGTATATCCCGGGCATAATATTTATGCCGGTGAGAATACTCCGAATTTGCATGTATACAGTCTGGATCTCAATCAGATCCTGAATCACATCGCAGATTTTCCGAAGGACATTGAGGTGATGTATCACTTCGCGTGGAACGGAGTGAAGCCGGAAGTCCGGAATGAACTGGATATTCAGATCGGCAATGTCAATATGTCCCTCGACTGTATGAAACTGGCGATTGCGATTGGAATTCGCCGTATTGTTTTTCCAGGATCTACAAATGAATATCTCTACTACGGAAAACCGCTCAACAAAGAGGCACTGCCGTCGCCGCATGATGCTTACGGCGCCGCAAAGATAGCCCTGCGCTATCTCTGCAGCGACTTTGCATCGAGAAATGACATTGACTTCGTCTACACGATTATCGCCGGTATCTATGCGGCGGATCGCCGGGATAACAATGTCATTTTCTATACGATTGATAAGCTCCTGCACCGCGAAAGGCCTTCGCTCACGAAACTCGAGCAGCTCTGGGACTATGTCTATATCGACGATGTGGTTTCCGCGCTGATTGCGGTCGGCAGACGGGGCAAGGACGGCGCGGTTTATGCAATCGGCCATGGGGACAACTGGCCGCTCCGGAATTACATTCGCATCATCCACCAGAAGATTGATCCGTCTTTGCCGCTTGGCATAGGTGAAATTCCGTACAACAGTGACAAGCTGCCCTGCTCCTGCATTGACCTGACGGACATCAGGCGGGACACAGGCTTTGAACCGAAGATTGATTTTGAAACAGGAATCAGCCGGGTAATCAATTGTGTGCGCGGCGATATGGAGAGAACCGGATGAAATACTACATCGCGGGCAGCGGCATTGTAGGTGCCGTGCTGGCGGCGGAACTCGCAAAAAAGGGAAACACGGTGCAGGTATTGGAGCGCCGTTCCCATGCGGGCGGCAATGTCTATGACTATGATGATGCGCACGGCATTCATGTGCATCGCTACGGACCGCACATTTTCCACACCAATGACGATGAGGTCTATCGGTATGTGAGGGATCACTGCGAGCTCAGGGACTTTAACTTGGTTTGCGGCTCCGTGATGGACGGCAAGTGCGTACCCACCTCCTTTGACTTTAGTTCCGTGGATACCTTCTTCTCGGAGGAGGCAGAGGAAATCAAGGCGCATATCAAGGCAGAGTTCGGCGACCGCGCTTCGGCGACGGTCTTAGAAATGCTGGAAAGTCATGACAGCTACGTGAGACGCTTTGCGGACTTTCTCTATGAGAAGGACTATAAGCCCTACACCGCAAAGCAGTGGGGCATTGACCCGGAAAAAGTGGATCGCCAGATCTTTAAGCGCGTGCCGATTCTATTTTCTTATGGCAGCCGGTACTTTAGCGATAAATACCAGGCGATGCCGGTCAAAGGCTACATGGAGTTCATTGAAAATCTCCTGAAGACTCCGGGTATCGAACTTCGCCTGAATGAGGAGGCGCTGGATCGCTTCTCGATTCGGGACAAGCAGGTCATGGATGGCGACAAGCCGCTGGACGGCGTCTTGATTTTCACGGGTGCGCTGGATGAACTTTTTGGGTGCAAGCACGGCAAGCTGCCCTACCGCTCGCTGCGCTTTGTGTGGAAGCACGAGGACATTGACAGCTTTCAGGACATGCCGGTGGTCGCCTACCCGCAGGCTGAGGGCTTTACGCGCATCACGGAGTACAAGAAGCTGCCGGTGCAGGAGGTCAGAGGAACCACCTATGCTGTGGAGTATCCGCTGCCCTACAGGCAGGGAGAGAAGATGGAGCCCTACTATCCGGTGCTGACCGAAGAGAGCCAGCAGCTGTTTCAGAAGTATTGTGGCGAGGCAAAGCAGGTCAAGGGACTTGCCTTTGCAGGCCGTCTGGCGGACTTTACGTATTACAATATGGATCAGGCAATCCGCAGGGCGCTGGATGTGGCGCGGGAGTTGCCGTGAGGAGTATACAGCATGGGAGACAGGTTATATATTGTGATGCCGACCTACAATGAAGAGGCAAATATCAGGCAAGTGGTCAGAGAGTGGTATCCCATGCTTGCAAATGGAAGCGAGGATTCCAGACTGGTGATTGCCGATGGCGGCTCCAGGGATAAGACCTTGGAAGTGCTCTATGAACTGCAGAAGCGGTATGACAAGTTGGTGATTATTCCGAAGCCTGGCACGGATCACGGCACGAAGGTAATTCTCCTATACCGCTATGCGATTTCGCGCGGCGCGGACTGGATTTTCCAGACTGACTCGGACGGGCAGACAGTACCGGCAGAGTTTCCGACCTTCTGGAAGCTGCGCGAAAAATATGATGTCATTATGGGTGACCGCAAGAAGCGCGGAGACGGCAGGGGGCGCAAAGTGGTCGAGAATGTGCTGCGCGTATACCTGAAAATTTTCTTCGGCACCTTTGTGCCGGATGCAAACGCGCCGTTCCGCCTGATGAAGAGCGCCGTAGTTGCGAAATATCTGGATTTGATGCCGGCAGATTTTAATCTGCCAAACGCGATTCTGGCGGCCTGTTTCTCAAAATATCACGAGAAGGTATGCTACCGCACCGTGACCTTCCAGCCGCGCCAGGGCGGAAAGAATTACATGAATGTGAGGCGCATTTTCAAGATTGGACTGCAGTCCATCAGGAATTTTGCGGAAATCCGGAAACGCATGGATGCCTTTGATCAGAGATATAGATGAAGCATACAGTAACAGCGGATTTTTCGGTGCCAAGTGGGGAGGTCAGAAATATGCCGATTTCCGCAGAGGAGGTAGTGAGAATGAAATACACGGAAGATATGAAAAAGTTCTATGCGGGGAAGCGCGTGTTTCTGACCGGGCACACAGGTTTTAAGGGAAGCTGGCTCTCGGTCATGCTCCGTCTGCTCGGTGCGGAAGTCTACGGCTACGCGCTTGCACCAGAGAGTAATCCGGATTTGTTCTCGCTTCTTGGCTTACAGGGCAAAATGCACTCCACCATTGCGGACATCCGTGATTTTGCCCGCCTCAAGGCGGCAGTTCGCGAGGCAAAGCCGGACTGCGTGCTACACCTCGCAGCGCAGCCCCTTGTCCGGGAATCGTATCGCCATCCACACGAGACTTATGAGACGAATGTGATGGGGACGGTGAACCTCCTCGAGGCCGTGCGGGAACTCGGCGGTGTCGAGAGCTTTCTCAATGTGACGACCGATAAGGTATACGAGAACCCGGAGCAGGCGGACCACGGATTTACCGAGGACGAGAAGCTGGACGGCTACGATCCCTACTCGAATTCGAAGAGCTGCTCGGAGCTGGTGACCCACTCCTACCAAAAGTCCTTTTTCTCGGAGCCAGGCGCGATGTGCATTTCGACTGCGCGCGCGGGCAATGTGATCGGCGGCGGCGATTTCGCGAAGGACAGAATTATCCCGGACTGCGTGCGGGCAACCGTGCAGGGCAAGGCGGTGGAACTTCGGAATCCCTATTCGACCCGCCCTTACCAGCATGTGTTGGAGCCGCTCTACGCCTATCTCATGATCGTGATGCAGCAGGCAAGGGATGCAAAGTACGCGGGCTATTACAATGTGGGCCCGGATGACTGCGACTGCGTGAGCACCGCAGAGCTCGCCGATCTCTTTGTGAAACACTGGGGCGAACCGGCTGCCTGGAAGAGTGTGGCCGAAGCCAATGCGCCGCACGAGGCGGGTTTCCTGAAACTCGACTGCGCAAAATTAAAGAAGACCTTTGGCTGGGCTCCTATCTGGCATGTAGATCAGGCGGTCGGTGAGACTGTCCGCTGGTATCGGGCTTGGGCAGAGGGCAGAGATGTACATGCAGTGACAGAAGAACAGATTCATTTGTTTCTTGCTGTAAAGTAAAGTTGTTAAGATATGGACGATAGCCAGCCCTCTTAAGACAGGAGGAGATACGCTTTCGTGGTTCAAAGAAGCAGGCAACGATTCATCAATAGTCAAGGAGATAAAGTCATGTTGACACAAAAGAAGCAATTATTGAGCCTTGAATTTATGAGAGTGCTTGCAGCCTTTTTTGTAATCTTTAACCATACGTCCTCCAGTGGGCACTTTTTATTCTCGACTTATAGCTCCAATAATGTTAAATACTGGTTTTACATGTTCCCATCGGCATTTTGTCACTTTGCGGTTCCTCTGTTTTTTATGATTTCAGGGGCGTTGCTCTTGGGGCGAAAGTATGATTCAGGGTCCCTTGTTCCATTCAAAAAGGCATTTCATATGCTTCTCCTTTTGGTGGTATGGTCATTTCTTTATTACTTGAGCACTGTCTATGAACATAGCAACTATATGACAATTGATCGGGATGCGAATCCCTATCTTAGTTTTGTTGCGGCACCACCGCTTCGATTTAATCTCACAGATTTTTTTGTCCGGATGTTTGAGGTATCAGGGTGGAATCATACATACTGGTTCCTGCATACTTATATTGCATTCTTACTGGCACTTCCGCTATTACAGAAAATGGCGCAAGCGTTTAGCCAGTATGATTACAAGTTGCTGTTCCTTTTATTTGTTGTTGTTTTCATGCTAATACCTGCGATTCAGTATATTGTCTGGAGAGGAAAGCATAATTTTGATGCGTCACTATATACAGGCTTGAAGTGGATTAGTGAAGATGCGGTAATCTTTCCTTTGGCTGGATATTTCCTTCAACACCGCTTAAAAAATGATTGGACACGCAGGCGAATGCTGATTCTTTGGGGCGTTAATGTTCTGGGACTCTTGTGTTCATGCTATTTGACTTATCTTTTCATCACAACAATCAAAAGCAGCAGAGAGCTGGATTCTCAGAAATTCCTTGCCTGGTCCGGTTTAATCAATGCGGCTACTGTTTTTGTTACATGCAAATGTATTGACGAGCGTACAGCTGTCCTGAAACGCTTTGAGAAAGCAATTTGTTTTGTGGGAAATGCCACCTTGGGCATCTACCTGTTGCATTTGTACTTTCTTCACAGGAGTGATTTGTCTTCTTTTTTATGGAATCTTTTTCGAGAGAATCTACATTTTGAACCGATGCTTTATGCCTTTGTATACTGCACTGTGATTTTCCTCTTTAGTCTGCTGACGACAAAGCTATTGCAAGGGATTCCGATTCTGCGACGTCTGGTTCGTTGACTTACCTTGTCTTTATGCAGAATATCAAGCTGATCATCCGCATGGCTAAAAATGTGTGATTGGACATGGTGAGAATTAAGGGATGTTTTATGTTTTTGGAAACTTAGTATTGGATTTAGGAGATGATTATGGGAACCGCTTGTGAAAACATCTTTGACTGCATCATGGGCTTGCCGGGATTGCGTATTTTGAAGCCCTGGTATAAGAAGCACAAGGAAGTGCTCCTCTACCTCTTTTTTGGAGGGCTGGCAGTCTTTTTGAATCTGGCGCTCTTTGTTCTCTTTACGAAGCGTTTTGGCTGGGGGGCGCTCTTTGCCAATGTTGTAGACT
>CALLVJ010000278.1 GCA_938010625.1 uncultured Stomatobaculum sp.
CGCGCGACCTTGCCAAGGTCGAGACCGCGGGTTCGAGTCCCGTCTATCGCTCTCAAGAGGAGAGTGCTCTGCAAAAGCAGAGCGCTTTTTTTTTGCATTGAAATGAATTGCATAAAAATACGTTGACTGGCATAAAGAAAAGTGATAAGTTATCTGGCAAGAGGTGTTTCGCAAGATAAAGCGGTGAAGTGACAGAGCATAAAATATATATTCTGTGCGGACATCTCAGGCAGAACAGAAGGAGGGAATGTATGATGAAGAAACGATGGAAACAAGCTGTTTCGTTGCTGCTGGTCTCTGCTATAGCGGTTGGGCTGGCTGCCTGTGGTGCTTCCTCCAAGGACAGAGCTGCGTCCGCAGGGGCGACAACAACAGCAGCAAACGGGGGCTCAGCTTCCGGGACGTCCGATCTGAATGTCATGTTGGAGACGCCTGTGGAGGCGCTGGATCCACAGCAGGCAGTCGATGGAACGTCTTTTGAGGTGATCGCGGACTATACCGATGGTCTCTACCAGATGGATAAAGATGGAGAGGCAGTTCCAGCGCTCGCAGCCGACACACAGATTTCGGAAGATGGTCTGAGCTATACGTTCAAAATCAGGGATGATGCAAAGTGGAGCAATGGAGAACCAGTTACGGCGCAGGATTTTGTCTTTGCGTGGCAGAGAGCTGTTGATCCCAAGGTCGCATCAGAGTATGCGTATATGCTCAGTGATGTCGGTCAGATTAAAAATGCAGCCGATATCATTGCCGGGAAAAAAGACAAGAGCGAACTCGGCGTGACAGCGGTAGATGACAAAACTCTCAAGGTAGAACTGAATGTTCAGGTTCCCTATTTCCTAGGACTTATGTATTTCCCGACGTTTTATCCAGTCAACCAGAAGTTTTTCGAGTCCTGCGGCGATACCTTTGCTACAAGTCCGGAGACAACCCTGTCGAACGGAGCGTTTATTCTTGACAGCTATGAACCTGCTGCGACAGCCTTTCATCTCAAAAAGAATCCGGATTACTATGATGCTAAACGGGTTAAACTCACTGGCATCAATTACCAGGTGATTCAGGATTCTCAGCAGGCGCTGATGAGTTATCAGACAGGCGCTGTTGACACTACGCTTGTGAACGGCGAGCAGGTTGATCAGGTGAAGGACGACCCAACGTTCCATGCGATTGCGGCGGGCTATCTCTGGTATGTGGTGCCGAATATCAGCAAGGTCAAGGAGCTCAGCAATCTGAATGTTCGTCTCGCAATGACCATGGCAATCAATCGCGAGAGTATTACGACCGGTGTTTTGAAAGACGGTTCTATTCCAACTTACACAGCGGTTCCAATCGACTTCGCGACAGGACCAGATGGCTCTGACTTTGCCGGAGACCAGAAGAAGTTTGAGAATGTCTGCAGGTTTGACGCAGCTGCAGCTGCGGACTATTGGAAGAAGGGGCTTGAAGAGCTCGGCGTCAGCAGCATCAGCCTCAATATGATAGTGGACGCTGACGATGCGCCGCAGAAAGTTGCACAGGTTTTGAAGGAACAGTGGGAGACCACCCTTCCGGGGCTCACAGTCAACCTTGTTGTGGAACCAAAGAAGCAGAGAGTTCAGGATATGCAGGACGGCAACTTTGAAGTGGGACTCACAAGGTGGGGGCCTGACTATGCGGATCCGATGACCTACCTTGGCATGTGGGGCACGGGTAATTCCAATAACTACGGCGAGTGGAGCAATGCGGACTATGATGCGATACTGGCGGCATGCACAACAGGCGATCTGGCAATGGACGCAGCAGGTCGCTGGGCAAAACTGCTGGATGGGGAGAAGATTGTCATGGACAATGCGGTTATTTTTCCGCTGTACACACAGTCCAATGCACAGATGATTTCTTCCAAAGTAACAGGTATCGACTATCATCCGGTCGCTCTGAACCGTGTTTACAAAGACACTGTAAAATCTAATTAATCCTCACAGTGTGAAGAGGCCGCGTCATGTATGTGGCGCGGCTTCTTTTTCAATTTCTGAAAGCAGGCAATTACATTGAAAAAATATGTTCTCAAACGAGTTCTGACTGCTGTTTTCACGCTGTTGGTCATTCTGCTGGTTCTGTTCATTTTGATGCAGCTCATGCCAGGTTCACCCTTCAATGATGAAAAGCTGAATGCTGAACAGAGAGCTCTGTTATATGCGAAGTATGGCTTGGATCAGCCCGTTGTCCTTCAATTTTTCAGGTACGTATTCAATATGCTCCGCGGGGACTTTGGCGTCAGCTATAACATCTCCAAAAATACGCCGATTGCGCAGCTGATTGCACAGCGTCTTCCCATTTCGATTGGAATCGGCGGCATGGCAGTCGCAATCGGGGCGCTGGTTGGTCTGCTGCTCGGATTGGTTGCAGCGCTGAACAGAGATACTATCTGGGATTCTCTTGCGACTGTCATTTCGGTCATTGGCGTCTCAGTTCCCTCTTATGTGTTCGCACTGGCGCTCAGTTTTCAGTTTGGGTTTAAGCTTCACTGGTTTCCAATGCTGTACAGCACGCAGGCAGCGCTGAATGCAAGCGTGTTGCCAAGCATCGCGCTCTCAATGTTTACATTGGCTTCGATTGCGCGATTCACACGGTCGGAGATGATAGAAGTTCTCGGCAGCGAGTACATGCTTCTTGCAGAATCGAAAGGGCTGTCCGGGAGAGCACTGCTGTTCCGCCACGCACTTCGCAACGCCCTGATTCCCATCATCACGGTTCTGGCGCCTCTGATTGTCGATTTGATGACCGGTTCCCTCGTCGTCGAGAAAATTTTTGCAATTCCCGGCGTCGGTTCACTGCTTGTCAATGCGATCCAGAGCAATGACTACAATGTCGTAATTTCTCTGAGCTTTATCTACTCTGCGATGTACATCGCCATTATGCTCGCTGTCGATATTCTCTACGGTATTATTGATCCGAGAATCAGGCTGGCAAAGGAGGGAGGCTGAGATGAGAGAAACAGCAGTGAACAGGGATGCTGCGGCATATGTCCCCACAGCAAAGGACTTTTGCTTAAAAAACAATGCGAAAGAGATCGCAATTGACACAAATTTTGCTGCGCAGAGTTTCTGGAAAGAGGCGTTCATCCGCTTTGTCCGGAAGAGGAGTGCAATGGTCGGGCTGATTCTGATTGCTCTGATTGTGGCGCTGGCGGCTGTCGGTCCGGAAATGAATTCGTACTCTTACAGTGTGCAGAACATTGCGCAGAAAAACTTTGCGCCCCGTGTTCCCGGACTTGAGCGGTTTGGAATTCTGGACGGCAGTGAGACCATCCTGACGACGAGTGGCTCAAAGAAGGTAAACAGTTATCAGGAGAGAAAACTCGACAACGTCTATTACTGGTTTGGATCGGACAATTTCGGGCGGGATCTCTGGACCAGAACTTGGTCTGGCGCTCGCGTTTCTCTGATCATTGCGATTGCAGCGGCAGTGATTGATATGATCATCGGCATGAGTTACGGTTTGATCTCCGGATATTTTGGAGGCAAGGTCGATATGATCATGCAGCGCATCCTGGAAATTTCAAATGGAATTCCGCGGCTTGTGATTGTAACGCTTCTTCTGTTGATATTGAAGCCGGGTATGTTGACCATTATCTTTGCGCTGATGCTGACGGAGTGGATCGGCATGAGTCGCATTGCGCGGGCAGAGATGCTGAAATTAAAGGAACAGGAATTTGTACTTGCCGCCCGGACACTCGGGGCGGGCCCTTTTTTCATCATTTTCAAGGAAATTCTGCCCAATATCATTGGCCCGATTATCACACAGGTCATGTTTTCCATTCCCACTGCCATCTTCACAGAGGCTTTTCTCTCTTTTGTGGGACTGGGCATTCCAGTTCCGGAGTGTTCTCTGGGCTCTCTGATCAGTGATGGCTTCAACTCTTTCACGACGCACTCGTTCCAGATTATTCCGCCGATCACCGTTATGGCGCTCTTGATGCTGAGTTTTAATCTGGTCGGCGATGGACTGCGCGAAGCGCTGGATCCGAAATTGAAGGAGATGTAAGAGGGGGTAAGTCCATGAGCGAAGAAAAAATACTTGATATCCGCAATCTCGACATAACATTTCAGACGACAGCGGGCGCGGTGCATGCAATCCGCGATGTCAACATTGATCTCTACAGAGGAGAGACGGTCGCGATTGTCGGCGAGTCAGGGTCCGGAAAGTCTGTCACAATGCGCGCGGCGATGGGCATACTCGCGAAAAATGCAGTGATCAATCATGGAAACATAGAGTTCTGCTACTATCATGACGATGGCACGGCGGAGAAAGTTGATATTCTCACGAAAGACAAGAAGTGGATTCGACGGCATATCAATG
This sequence comes from uncultured Stomatobaculum sp., assembly GCA_938010625.1. Classification (GTDB taxonomy): domain Bacteria; phylum Bacillota; class Clostridia; order Lachnospirales; family Lachnospiraceae; genus Moryella. The sequence continues at coordinate 4,339 of CALLVJ010000278.1, forward strand.
GCAAGCGGATTGCAATGATTTTCCAGGATCCGATGACGTCTCTGGATCCCACGATGCAAATTGGCAGGCAGATTATGGAGGGAATGATCTGGCACTATCATATGCCGAAGAATGAGGCTTACCGGAAGGCTGTTCAACTGTTGGATGAGGTTGGAATTGAGAATGCTGAGAAGCGCATGAAGGCATATCCGCATCAGCTCTCCGGCGGCATGAGGCAGCGGGTTGTTATTGCGATTGCGCTCGCCTGTAATCCCGATCTTCTGATCTGCGATGAGCCCACAACAGCGCTTGACGTCACGATTCAGGCGAAGATTATAGAGCTGATCCGCAGAGTTCAGAAAGAGAGAGGGCTCTCTGTCATTTACATCACCCACGATCTGGGCGTTGTCGCGAAAGTTGCGGATTATGTGAATGTCATGTACGCCGGGAAAATTGTCGAAAAGGGCAAGAGCAACGAAATTTTCTACGATCCGAGACATCCCTACACTTGGGGGCTGCTCTCCGCAATGCCAGATCTCAACACAGACGATGACAGATTATGTACGATTCCCGGCTCTCCGCCGAATCTGCTGCATGAGAAGGAGGGAGATGCGTTTGCGCCGAGAAATGTGTATGCGCTCGCGATTGATGACAAACTTGATCCGCCCATGTTTCAAATTACTGACAGCCACTGTGCAGCGACCTGGCTTCTCGATCCGAGGGCGCCGCGGGTGGAGATGCCGACAGAGCTAAGGCGAAAAATTGAGCGGATGAAGAAGGAGGCGGAACAGTATGGCGGCGAATTATAATGCAGAGCCTCTTCTCGAAGTGAACGGACTCAAGCAGTATTTTCAGGTCAGCAGAGCGTATGCGGTCAGAGCTGTGGATGATGTCAGCTTTCAGATTTGGCCTGGCGAGACCTACAGTCTGGTCGGCGAATCCGGTTCGGGGAAGTCGACCCTGTCCTTGGCCCTGCTGGGTTCGATCGCGCCTGGTTTGGAACTGGGGGCGGGGA
>CALLVJ010000279.1 GCA_938010625.1 uncultured Stomatobaculum sp.
TTGTTAATACAAAGTTCTATTTCTCGTTCAAACAAAGGAACAATATCTTCCCTGCGATTGCGGATTGCCGGCACTTGAATTGTCTGGGTTGTGAGAAGACTGAATAGTCCCGAATTTATTTTTTCTGTGTGGATTGGCGTATCCAATATTGTGACAAAGCGAATATTTAAGCTGATTTTCTTATACCCTCCAGTCGGTGTAATCTGGTGGTACGTCACTGCATCCAGAATGCACCACTGCCGCGTTGGATTCACTCAGATTTCTCAAGACAACCGTCCCGCCATTTGCCATCTCCAAAAGTCCTGTGTATGGCTCCATAGGATCACTGCATCCCAGCAAATGCCGCCCTGCATCATTTTCTGAAATAGCTGATAAATTCAACAGTAACAGCGGCTTCTCAACACGCGAACTTCCGGAGTGCAAACATTCGGCAAATAATTTTTTATGTGTTCCCTGTTCCCCCACTACGGCACACGGCAGAGAAGAATCCGCAATTTTTCTTCCATAGGCAATCGCTTTCTTCATAATCGGAGATTCTGTAATCATATCATGCCACTGATATGCGGATTCCTTCTGCAACAACAACTCTTTTTTCTGCGCAGCGGCAATTCTGGAATTATCTACTCGAAGCGTCGTAAAATAACCGATCAATTCTCCTCGCATCAGCAGCATCTGTTGCGTGCATCGGAGCCGCACTCCCTGAATAATCCGAAAAAATTCAGAAGGGCTGTCATCTCTCGGCGCCAGATTTTTCTGTAATTCAGCCAGAAGGCGTCCCTTTGCCGTACCCGCATCAATTTCCAGATACTCTTCTGCTTTTCGATTCATCATGGTCACATAGCCCTCTTCGTTGCTGATAATAATTCCAATATTGGTATCCTGTATCAATGCGCGGTTGATAATCGCCAAACGCTGTTCCTTCCTCAAAAATGCGGCGCTATTTCTAGCCCGCAATATCGCACTCCGTATTGTTTTATCTCCGGCATAAGCCAGCACATACTGTCTTCCACTCTGCAAGGCATAGTTGCGCACCACAGTTGTCCCAATCAAAACATCATACGAAGATTCTTCAATTAAATCTCTCAATTCTGCTTCCTCTTCATAAACTAATAATCCGACCTCCTTTCCAAAAAGTTGTGACAATAGTGAAATATCTATAGGCTGACGATATTTATATAAAACAATGGCAGGATGGCACCCGCACTGCTCCGATTTTCTGAGCGCCACCAGATAGTCAATTTCCGTCACTCGCAGCTCCTGTATATACATCGCGCTAATCTGCTTGAATCTGGCATAATTGCTGCCTCCTCCGATGAAAATTTCAAACCCCTCCGTCAC
>CALLVJ010000280.1 GCA_938010625.1 uncultured Stomatobaculum sp.
TCAGCATCTTTTTGCCGATGGATCTGACGGTACCGCCTGTCGCCTATTTCATTAACCGCCTGTTACGGCGGGGCGTGCTCGCGGGCGCTCTGTTCCTCTGGGTCATGTATGCGATTGTGCTCCCGCCGAAGAGCCGTCTGCAGCGCGTCATGATGAGTCTCCGCGCACAGATTGCGATTGCAGCCTCGATTCTGACACTCTCGCACAACATTGTCTACGGGCAGCACTACTTTGTCCTGCTCTTTACAAATGCAGGCAAGCTAAAGAGCTATGAGCTGATCGCCGCTTGTTTCTCCCTCGCAATGATACTGCTGCTCCTGCCGCTCACCATCACCTCGTTTCAGGTCGTGCGGCGGAAGATGCAGGCGAAACGCTGGAAACAGCTGCAACGACTCTCCTATCTCTTTTACGGGCTGCTCTACCTGCACATCTGTCTGATCTACACCGGCGGCCTTCGCAAGGGAAAAATCGAGTATCTCGTGCAGTTTGCACTCTACACGCTGCTCTACGGCGTCTACCTGATGCTCCGGCTCACGAAGGCTTTTCTGAAAAAACCGCTGCCAACCGCACCGGACTACGAGGCGAAGCGAAGGAAAAGGCGACGTAACGTTATCTGTCTGCACGGCGGCATCAGCCTTCTGATGCTCCTCGTGCTTCTCTCTGCAACCCGCACCGTACAGGCAGCAAAGAGAACGCAGCCTCCGGTCTCCGATTCGCCTGCTGAGACGTCTTCTGCTTCTCCAGACAACTCCGCCATAGAGCGCAAGGACAGTGGCAGTGCGAAAACTTCTGCCCAGAATGGCGCGGGCGCTACAGCTGGTATCGCCGCTGCTGTTCCGGACGGCGACTACGAGGGCAGGGGCGTCGGCTACAACGGCAACATCAAAGTGAAAGTCACCGTTTCTGGCGGCAAAATCACCGCCATTGAAATTCTGAAAACCGGCGACGACGAGGAATACTTCTACGACGCGAAAAAGCAGGTGATCCAGGAAATTCTTGACCGGCAGACAATCAAAGTCGACGCCGCAAGCGGCGCGACCTCAAGTTCCGAGGGTATCATGAAAGCCGTCGAAAATGCGCTGAAACAGTAATTGCACGCCATCCCTCTCTGTCTTCCATCTGTCTTCTTCCTCTGGCAAAAGAATCCCCTCAATGCCGACAATTAAAAAAAGAGCGCGCAGAGAAAATTTCTCTGCGCGCTCTTAACCGTCTCAGGCGCGAATCTTAAAGCTCGTCTCATACCGCGCGAGCGGCAGCGCATATTTCTGCCCGTCGAGCTCTGCCGTGCAGGTATCTTTGCTCTCGTCGAGCACGAGCTCCGCAAAGGCGCGGTAAGTGCCTGGGGCCTTTGGCGCTTCGCGAAGCTCTGCGCCGCGTTCTCCGTTCTCCTCGACAAAATAGCGGATCTTATATGGCACTGCGACTTCTCTGCCGTTCACATAGGTGTGGAAGTGCGGTGTCAAATCGACCGGCTCGCCGACCGCCGGGAAATCCTCCTTGTAAGCCTGGCTCAGAACCGGCGCATAGTCATATTCCTCCCACTCGCGGTAGAGCGCCGAGAGGAATTCCCTTCGCTGCACGGCTCTCTCCTCTTTGGTCACAGCGCGCACGCCCTCCGGCTTGCCCGAGAGGTAGTTTAGGAGCTCCATCGCCGCAAAACGCATGCCCTTCTCGTTGACTGGCGCGTAGACGATAAAGCGCTTGTTCGTGACAGTGGTTCCGGTCACATCGTAGACTCCATTCACGAGTACCACGACTGCCTTGTAGAATGAAGTCACGCCGTTGTTTGCCATATACATCGCGGCGCGCGTGCCCGCGTCAGTCTGCACCAATCTGTCCTCATCACTCCGGCTCACATGGTAGTAGGTATTGCTCGGCTCCTTGCCGATGTGCCTGCCCTCGGAGACCGCCTGTACCGTGTAGTAGTTAAAGTACTGGTCTGCCTCCTTGTAGAGCGGCAGCGCGCGGAAGTATTCGACAAACTTTCTCGCATCTTCTTCAAACTTGTCGAGCTCATCGGCCCGATAGCCCTCTCCCGTAAAGACAATGGTCTGGTTGTTGTAATACGGCTGGGCGCCCGGATATTTGAGTGTGTTGTGGTCGGCAATGCAGCTCGTGTGCAGGGAAATCTCAAACTCCTGGCTCTTCCGGCTCACCAGACGGCCGCTGCCATTCTCTGTCGCTGTGACAGTGACCGTATAGCGCCCTGGAAGTACCGGGGGCTCCTCGCTCTCATAGAGATGCGTGATCTCCGCCGCATAGGGCATCGTGCCGCGGAAAAAATAGTGGAGCTCTGACGGCGGCGCATCGTGAAGCGCTGCGCTCACCTTGACCGGCTTGCCGTCGCAGACTTTATTCCCCACGGTTACGTCAATCAGATCCGGCGGTTCAATTTCAATCGCCGTATCGAGAACGGCATCGCCGTAGACCGCATCGCCGGAAAGCGCCGCACGCAGGCGATAGCTGCCCGCTGTCTTCGGCACCTCTAAAAGCGCATTGCCCGCTTCGTCGAAGAAGCTGAGTGTCAGGCGCTCGCCGAGCTCCGTGCCGGTCTCCTTCTTCTCGCATTTCCGGACAATGATATACTGCCGGAAATCAAGCGGCTCTGCGCCCTCCCGCAATGTGTCGGCATATTGCTGCCAAAAGAGCTTCGTCACATTCGCGTGCTCTGCGAACTTGTCGCGGAGCGCCTCCTTGCAGACCTCGCAAAATGGGAACTGTCGTCCGAGATAGCGCATCTTGCAGTTCTGGTGCGGCTTGTACCAGCCGTCGCCGCCATTGTCATATTCATAGACGCCGATGCCGTTTTTGCCGATGAAACGGCGCCACCGCACCTTCGCAGGATCTGATTCCGCCGTCATATTGACATACTCACCGGCATAGCTGTTGCCCGCAAAATACTCGTCCGAGAGAATGCCAATTGTGTGACCGAGCTCATGCAGGAGCATCTCGAGCGACTCGTCATTCCGGGAGACAATGCTGATCTCGCCGCCCGAGCCGCCGTAGACCTCCGAATTTACCATCACAATCGCATAGTCCGTATCAGGCAGATATTTCTGGTAGAGTGCGCGGACTTTTACCTTGTCCTCCTCGCCGATCTCCACAAGGCGCTGCATGCCAAAAGTCCAGAAGGACGCGTGAAAGTAGCTGTCCCGCGTGTCGACATCGGCCTCAGCCTGGGTTCTAGCGTGATCTGCACGCACGCCCTCTTCCTTTGAAATCACACCGATCGCATAGATTTTGACGGCATCCGCATACTCATCCCATGGGGATGTTGTCATCATGTACTTCGCCATGCGCTTTGCCTCGGCGAAAAAGAGTTCCTGCTGGTTCTCTGTAAATCCATCTCCAAAAAAAGTAAGAAGCAGCGCATCCTTGTCTGCCAGATCTTCTCTTCCGTAGACCAGACGCGGTTCTTGATTCAGAATTGCCTTTTCAGCCTGATTCATAGTTGCCTCCTTTCGGTGGATGAGATTGGACTGAAAAAGTGCTTTCCGCTCAAAGTGCTTTTCGCTCACATCTTTGTAAACTTACCTCTCAGGTACTCGAGATAGTACTTCGTGTTGACATCCTCGCCAGTCGCCTTGATGATGGTCTCTCTGGTCGTGTATGTCTGACCATAGCTGTGGATGTGCTCTGCAAGCCAGCTGTTGATATCGGAGATATCTCCCTTTGCGAGCTTCTTCCACGCATCCGGATGCGCCTTCAGGATGCTGTTGCGGTACTGGCAGGAATAGACAAGGCCCAGCGCATAGCCCTGGAAGTAGCCAATGAAGCCTGTGCTCCAGTGGACGTCCTGCAAAATGCCCTCGGCAGCATTCTTCGGCGTGACGCCGAGATACTCCTTGTAGCGCGTATTCCACGCCTCTTCCATGTCGTCAATCGTGAGCTTGCCCGTGAAGTAATCTCTCTCCATCTCATAGCGGAGAATCAGATGTAACGGCACCGTGAGCTCATCCGCTGCCATTCTCGACCAGCCCGGATTCGGCTTGTTCAGCGCTCTCACAACGGTCGCAACCGGGATGTCGCGGAACTTCGGCACTTCCTTCTGAATCTCCGGATAGAAAGCCTGCCAGAACTCAAGCGAACGTCCAACCTGATCTTCGTAGAACTTGGACTGCGACTCGTGCATGCTGCCGTCGATACCGCCCCAGAGGCCTGCATCGACTACTTCCTGAGAAGAACCGTAATTGTACATGCCGTGGCCAGTCTCATGTGCCGCGCCGAGCAGCGTATAGAACAGGTTTCTCGAATAGTTCGTCGAAGGACGGGAATCTCTCGGACCCGCGCAGACGCAGCTCGGGTGCTCCTCTTCGTAGAGAATGCCCTGCTTCCAGTTGAAACCGTAATAATCCATGAGCTTTCTGACAATCTTCTCCTTCGTCGCTCTGTCGACATCGCAGTCAATGACAGATGTGTCGATGCTGTCTCTGTAGCTCTCGGTCTTCTTCAAGAGTTCCACAATCTCCGGCTTCACCTCGCCGAAAATTTTGTCAATCTCATCGAGCTTCCAGTCCGGA
>CALLVJ010000281.1 GCA_938010625.1 uncultured Stomatobaculum sp.
CCGCCAGGGACAGGGCGAAGTAGGTGACGACGATGTCCGCACCAGCCCGCGCCAGACAGACGGCCGACTCGCACACGACGCGCCGCTCGTCCAGCCAGCCGTTGGCCGCCGCAGCCTTGATCATGGAGTACTCGCCGCTGACGGAATAGCTCCCCACGGGCACGCTCACCCGCTCCTTCACCGCGCGCAGCACGTCCAGGTAGGGCAGGCCCGGCTTGACCAGGATCATGTCGGCGCCCTCCTCGACGTCCAGCAGCGCCTCCCGTATCCCCTCGCGCACGTTGCAGGGGTCCATCTGGTAGCCCCGCCGGTCCCCGAAGGAGGGGGCGGACTGCGCCGCCTCGCGGAACGGCCCGTAGAACGCGGAGGCGTACTTCACCGCGTAGGAGAGGATCGCCGTCTCCGTCAGGCCTGCGTCGTCCAGTGCCGATCGGAGGGCGCCCACGCGCCCGTCCATCATGTCGGAGGGCGCTACGACGTCCGCGCCGGCCTGGGCCTGAGACACGGCCGTTCGAGCCAGGAGCTCAACCGTCGGGTCGTTGTCGACCGTCTTTCCCTTCAGCACGCCGCAGTGGCCGTGGGACGTATACTCGCAGAGGCACACGTCCCCGATGACCGTCAGGTCGGGAAACTCCCGCTTCGCCGTGCGCATCGCCCGCTGGACGATGCCGTCCTCCGCCCAGGCCTGGCTCCCCGTCTCGTCCTTGTGGTCCGGAATGCCAAAGAGCAGCACGCCGCCATTCCGCATCCACTGCATCAGTGCGCGCACCTGCTGCACACTGAGTTTCGAGACCTGATAATTGCTGATGACGATGAGGTCAAAGGAGTCGAGCTGCCGCCTGTCCTCCGGAAAGCTGCTCTCCGAGAGCGTGAACGTCCTGCTCTTCATCTGTCCGTAATTCACCGAGACCCCGTTTAAGTAAGAAAGCAGCTCCGGCGTGTCCGAGAGCACGCCGATGAAAAGCTCCGGCTCGCTGCTGCTCTGTGTGAGGTCAAATTGCCGTACCTCTGTGATCTCCCCCGCCTCGTTCTTGAGACGCACCCAAAAGGCATCTGACCCCGCGCTGAGCGGCACCACATAGGAACTCCGCTTGTTCTCGCCTGCCGCGAGGACAAGCGGATAGGCATAGGCATAGAGCTCGCCGTCTGCCTGGCGGCACAAAAATTCGACACTGCCCTCCATCGCAGCATCTTCCCGGTTGTCAACTGTAAGGCTGACCGGCATGTTCCGGCCACCCTTCGCGCGGTTCTCATAACCGTATTGCACTTCAATGGTACGCATTGGCAAAATTTTCCTTTGTGAAATCCAGAGTTCGCGGGAGCTGCACAATAAACGCCGTGCCCGAGAGATCGCTCGTCACGGAAATCTTTCCTCGGTGCATCTCTACAATATTTTTGGCAATCGTGAGGCCGAGACCCGTGCCGCCAGTTTTGGCATTTCGCGACTGCTCGACGCGATAAAAGCGCTCAAAGACATGGGGCAGCTCTTCCGCAGGAATCACCTTGCCGTAATTCACGACCCGCACCGTCACAAACTGCTCCTCCGTATTCAAAAAGACGCGGAGCTGTTTGCCCTCGGCACCGTACTTAATGGCATTGCCAATCAGATTTTCAAAGACACGCGCTAACAGCTCCGGGTCGCCTTCTAGGGGGAGGCTGTCTCGGTCGGCAATCAGCTCATAGTGCAGTCCCGCCTTGGAAAAACTCGGATAGAATTCCTCCAACAGCTGCGCGAGCAATTGCACGAGATCCAGCGTCCGCACGTGCATGACCAGCTCGCCGCCTGAGAGCTTCGTAAAGCCAAAGAGCTCATTGATCAGCTTTTCGAGCTTTCTGGATTTCTCATAGGCAATCTCGGTGTAGTGTCCGGCAGTCGCGCTGTCCAAGCTGTCCCGCTTGCTGCGCAGAATGTCAAGATAGCCCACAATCGAAGTGAGCGGTGTCCGGAGATCGTGGGCGATGTTTGTGACCAATTCTGCCTTGCTCTTCTCTGCTTCCCGCTCCCGCTCCATCAGCGAGCGAAGCTCCTCGCTCATCCGGTTTAAGCTGTCACCGATCTCCGAAAATTCATCGTCCCCCTCAATTTTTACGATTGCCCGTAAATCACCGCCGGCAATCTCCCGCATGGTCGCCGAGAGCGTGCCTATATAGGCAAAGGATTTCCGCTGCAGCAGCCAGAAAACCAGACAAAAGAAAAGAATGCCAAGGCCGACCAGCCCGAGCACTGTGAGCAGGCGAAAGTCGGAAATGTCCCGGAACCAGTCCGGATGCGACCCGCTCTGCATCTCGTAATCTGCAACCGCAAGCAGATTTTTGACGAGGAAAAATTCCACGAGCATGGTCAGAATCAAACTGTATAACAAAGAGGAGACAACTTTCCGCTGAAAGCTCTCCCCTGCCGTCGTCTTTTTATTTTTCACGCTGCGCTACACCTCCTCTGTCCTTCGCCTCCATGTGCGGTTTGCTTACGCCTCTCCGTCTTTCGCCTTGTTGCACAACGTTTTGGACAGCGATACCACTGAAACTGCCACCGCAGTCGCCAAAAGGCTTAAGGACAGCGAGATGAAAAACCCTTTCCAAAATTCTCTTCCCGGTGCTGTCCCTGGCCGTCTGCTGTTCTCCATGCTCATATCCTCTCGTTGTCTTTTTGACAAAACCAGTTTCACATCTGTCACAATACGGACGCTTTACTTTTCTATTTTATAACCCACGCCCCAGACCGTCGTGATGATTTTCTCCTCGCGGCTGTCCTCTTTTAACTTGCCGCGAAGTCGCCTGATGTGCACCATGACCGTATTCGTTGCCTCGTAGACGCGCTCATTCCAGACATTCTGGAAAATCTCATCGGTCGAGAAAACCCGCCCCGTATTGCTCGCGAGCAGATATAGAATGTCAAATTCAATCGGCGTCAAACGGATTTCCTTGCCGTCGACCGATACCTTGTGATTGTCGCGGTTGATGACAAGTCCGCGCACTGAGATTTCTCCCTTTTTCTTCGGATTGTTTTCTTCCTCGCTGCTCCGCGGATTAAATTGCGTATAGCGGCGAAGCTGGCTCTTGACGCGCGCTGTGAGCTCAAGCGGATTGAAGGGCTTTGTGACATAGTCGTCTGCGCCGGTGCCAAGTCCCTTGATTTTGTCGATGTCGGCGCTCTTTGCCGAGAGCATGATAATGGGAATGTTTTTGGTCTCCCGAATTTTTGCGCACATCTCGAGGCCATTCATGCCCGGCATCATGATGTCCAGCAGTACCAGCTGTATTTCGTACTCGTTTAAGAGCTTCAATCCCTCTTCGGCATCGTTCGCCTTGACCACACGATAGCCGTCGCTGACCAGATAAATCTCTACTAACTCCGCAATTTCCTTCTCGTCGTCCACAACCAGAATTGTTGTCTCCGTCGCCATAGCTCTTGTCCCTCCTTTTATACGCGAAAGCGATAGCCGACCCCCCAGATGGTCTCGATGTACTGCGGCTTCGCGCTGTCCACTTCTATCTTTTCCCGTATTTTTTTGATGTGCACCGTAATCGTCGCGATCTCTCCAAGGCTCTCTTCTCCCCAGATTTCTCGGAACAATTCCTCTCGCTTAAAGACGCGGTTCGGGTTCGAGGCGAGGAAGTTCAGAAGATCGAACTC
>CALLVJ010000282.1 GCA_938010625.1 uncultured Stomatobaculum sp.
TGGCGGGATTCGAACCCGCGACCTTCAGAGTCGGAGTCTGACGCGCTATCCAGCTGCGCTACAAACACAAAATACCCTAATACTATACCTTGTTTTGCACCAGAGAGCAAGGCAATCTTTTAGCTACGCTTATTCCGCCTGTGCTCTGCCGGTTTTTCATACCGAAGCGCGACAGCGCGCTGTACTTCCGCCGCCTTCTCGCGACTCTCTGTGTCATTCCGGAGACGCAACACCTCTCCCATGCGGTCGCGAAGCTGTGCTGCCGCCTCGAAATTGAGCTCGGCTGCCGCCTGCCGCATCTTCTTCTCGAGCTCCTTCGAGAGACGTCTCAGCTCTGCATCACTCATCGACTCCGGGTCCTTTTCCCAGGTCTTCTCATCTGCAATGACTGCCTTCGTCATCATAATCACATCGCGGACTGCCTTTTTGATCGTGGTCGGCGTGATGCCGTGCGCCTTATTATACGCCTCCTGAATCGTGCGGCGGCGCTCTGTCTCGGAGATCGCGCGGCGCATCGAATCGGTCATATTGTCGGCGTACATGATCACATGCCCCTCGGCATTCCTGGCCGCGCGTCCAATGGTCTGCACGAGCGAGGTCTCTGAGCGGAGAAAGCCCTCTTTATCCGCGTCCAGAATCGCGACCAGCGAAATCTCTGGAATATCGAGCCCTTCGCGAAGGAGGTTGATGCCGACCAGCACATCAAATTCGTCGAGGCGCATCGCGCGGATAATCTGCGCGCGCTCCAGCGTGTCGATGTCTGAGTGCAGGTAGCGAACCCGGATGCCCACCTCGCGGAGATAGGCAGTCAGATCCTCTGCCATGCGCTTTGTGAGCGTCGTGACCAGAATTTTATTCTTCTTCTCGATTTCTTTGTTGATCTCCGAGAGCAGATCATCAATTTGCCCCTCGACCGGTCGCACCGAAATTTCGGGATCCAGAAGACCTGTCGGACGGATCAGCTGCTCGGCGCGCAGCAACTCGTGCTCCGCCTCATAGCGGTTTGGCGTCGCCGAGACGAAGAGCATCTGGTTCATCCGCGCCTCGAATTCCGGAAAATTCAGCGGGCGGTTGTCCATGGAGCTCGGGAGGCGGAAACCATATTTCACAAGCGTCGACTTCCGCGCGAAATTGCCGTTAAACATGCCGCCAATCTGCGGAATCGTGATATGGCTCTCATCGACAATCGTGAGAAAATCCCTCGGGAAGTAGTCGATCAGCGTAAACGGCGGCTCGCCCGGTTTCTGCTCGGTCAGAAATCGCGTGTAGTTCTCGATGCCCGAGCAAAAGCCGGTCTCCCGCAGCATCTCGACATCGTAGTGCGTCCGCTCGTCAATGCGCTGCGCCTCGAGGAGCTTGTCCTCGCGCTTTAATTCCTTCACATAGCTGTCACACTCAGCGAGAATTTCACGGGCTGCCCGCTCGATTTTTTCGCGCGGCACCACATAGTGGGAGGCAGGATAAATCGAAATGTGCAGCACTTCTGCAATCGGATTGCCAGTCAGCACATCCATCTCCGTGATTTTATCAATCTCATCGCCGAAGAATTCGACGCGGTAGGCGAGTTTGTCCTGATCTGCCGGAAAAATCTCAATCACATCGCCGCGCACGCGGAAGGTACCGCGGTGAAAGTCCATGTCGCTCCGGTTGTACTGGATATTGATGAGCTCTGCAATCACCTCGTCCCGATCCTTTTCCTGCCCGGGGCGCAGGCTCACCATCATGTTTTTATAGTCCGTCGGGCTGCCGAGGCCGTAAATGCAGGAGACGCTCGCGACCACAATCACATCTTCCCGCTCGAGAAGCGCACTTGTCGCCGAGTTCCGGAGCCGGTCAATCTCCTCATTCGTCGCGGCATCTTTCTCAATGTATGTATCGGTCTGCGGCACATACGCCTCCGGCTGATAATAGTCGTAGTACGAGACAAAGTACTCGACCGCATTGTTCGGGAAAAACTCCTTCATCTCGCTGTAGAGCTGCGCCGCGAGCGTCTTGTTGTGGGAGATGATCAGCGTCGGCTTTTGCAGCTCCTGGATCACATTTGCCATCGTAAAAGTCTTGCCCGATCCCGTCACGCCAACCAGCGTCTCAAACTGATTGCCCGCGCGAAAGCCGTCCACCAGCTCCCGGATTGCCCTCGGCTGGTCGCCCGTCGGCTGAAAGTCGCTGTGCAGTTCAAATTTCATCGCTTGCTCCCGCTCCGCGTTTTCTCAACTCTCTGCCTGGCTGTGCGGCTCTCGCGGAGCATGCGGTGCACAGCATAGCTGTTTTTCAAGGACTGGGGCGTCACTTCGCCCGCAATGCCCGCCTTCTGCCCGTAGGTGCGAATCATCTTCCAGACTCCCTGGCGGCTCAGCGCGCCGCCGCTTAAGTTAAAAAAGAGATGTTCCTCTTCCGCTGTCTTTAAGAGCAGCGGCCGCCCCGACTCGAGATACAGACAGAGTGCCTGGCGCAGTTCCTCATCAAACGAGACCACGCGCTCCCGCCCTCCGGACTGCTTCCGCACATAGCCAAGCTGCACATCCACATCCCCGGTCTTCAGCGAGATGAGCTCTGAGACCCGGAGACCCGTCGCACAGAGCAGTCCCAGCATCGCGCGATCGCGAAGCTGCTTCGCGCTGCTCCCCTCAGTCTCGCGGAGAAAGTTCTGAATCTCCTCCTCCTCAAGAATGTACGGATCCCGGCGCTCATAGCGCATACAGCGAAGCCCCTCCGCCGGGGAACATAGATACCGTCCCGCCGCCGTCTCGTAGGCAAAAAAGGCGCGGATGGAAGCCGCCGCGCGGTGAATGGTCGCCGCCGAAAAGCCCTCCCGCTCGAGCCAGAGCAGATAGGCATTCAGCCTGAGCTCGCTGACCGTCGAAAGGGACGCAATTCCCTCCTGTCGGAACCACGCAAATAATTTTTTCAAATCCCGCTCATAGGAGAGCAGCGTATTTTCTGCCATATGCCGCTCTTCCCGAAGCGAGCGCAGAAATGCCCGCAGCGCCTCTTCCATTCCGATCGCCCCCCTCACTCTCATTTGTCACACCAGTATAACGGTACAAAACCGAAAAAGCAAACCGCGCGGCAGCTGCTTTTTGGCAACTGCCGCGCGGTCTTTTATCCCGTTTCAAAATATGGGAAATTTCTTTATGTAAACCTCATATCTTGCGCTTTTGTTTGATTTGTCCGCGGAGATTGCGGTTCCATTTTTTTAAGCTTCGTTTTCCCGCTGCGCCCGCAGCGCATAGGCCGTGAGCCCGGCGACCGTCTTGGCGTCCCGGATTTCACCGCGGTAAATGCGCATAAGGAGCGCAGAGAGCTCATATGCCTGTACCTCGATCTCTTCGTCCGGATCCAGATGCTGTGCGCCCTGCTTTAGATTCCGCGCGACAAAGATGTCGATCTCCTCATCGCAGAAGGCGACTGTCGTGTCAATCCGGATCAAGAATTCGAGCGCCTCCGGACTCTCCGCCCGCATGCCCGTCTCCTCGGCGAGCTCGCGAAAGGCACACAGCACGCGCGGTTCTCCGGGACTGTCAACCTTGCCTGCCGGAAGTTCCAGCGTAAAGCGGTTCAGCGCATTCCGGTACTGCCGCACCATCAGAATGCGCCCGTCTGGCAGCACCGGTACAACTGCCGCCGCGCCGTCGTGGTGAATAAAATCCCAGACCGCTTCCCTGCCATTCGCGATGACAAAGTCGCGGTATACCTTCAAAATGGTCCCCTCGTAGGCGAGCTCCCGCTTCTTGCGGTATACTCTGCCCCTCTCTCCGGCATGATCCATCGGCTTTAGTACTCGCCCTTGTTCGCGAGATGTCCGTGCGCCGCGTCCTCATCGTACACCGGCGTCGTGGTCGTGTCGTAATTGTAGACAGTATCCTTGAGTTCAACGATATCGCTGCCCTTCAAGGTTGCCTCGAACATCATCTTGTTCTCGATCATCTTCTTTGTGGAGCTGTAATGGCTCGTGCCATTCACGCGCTGCGAGTTTCTGTAAGACGAGAGCGTCAGTTCAATGCCGGTTGCCACCGGGCGCAGGATCACCTCGGAAGTGGAGCTGTCCGCATTCACCTTGCGGAGGCGCTGCGCCGAGAGCATGTAATGGTTGCCGGCGGCATCCGTCAGGCGCACCGAGTAGCCGGCGTCCTTCGGCGTCGTGCCGTCTTTCTTCGGCGCCTTCGAACTGCGGAGCACGCCGCGCCCCGCATTGTTCTCTGCGGTCAGCTTGCCCACGCCCGGAAGCTCCAGGGTATCGCCTTTTTTGATATTCTTGATCTCGTCACCGGTCTTAAACGCCGTGTCGAAAAGATCCACCTTGATTTTATAGGTACTTGACGCTTCGTCGAAGGTCGCCTCCGTAATCTTAAAGATGCGGCTGCCGTTGATCTTATACTGTGAGACAGCGCTCTCACCCTCGTCCTGTGCGTTGCCGCTTGCCTGCTGCGCTGCCTTGCTGCTCGGCTGACCGTCCCAGTAGCCGTTCACATCGACCTTGTAGCCATCCGGCGTCGTGGTGCTCGTGAGCCAGGTGCTGTCGCTCGTCATGTAGCGCCACTGTCCTGTCTTGTCCTGCTTCCAGGCTGCTGCAAATGCCGTGGTGCTCATCGCAAGGGTCAGCGCCGAAGCAGCTGCGAATGCAAAAAATTTTCTCATGATATCTTTACCTCCATTCCGCCGGAACCGCTCCGGCACTGCCTGCATTATATCGAATCGGACTGCCAAAGCGCAAGGAAGTTTCAGAGATCGTAAGACCTCTTCTCCGTTTTGTAAGAGTTTGCTGACACCCTCTATCAAGCCAATATGCGCATTCTACCCAATTCTTAATTCTGCGCCCTAATAACGCGCAAACTCCCAAGGATCCTCAGCATCTGCAACAAAGCTGCTCTGCCTTTCATATAAACCCTATTCGGGTTTATGCTGAATCACATCGGGAAACTCTCTTACATGCAAAACAGGAGGGCATTTCTGCCCTCCTGCTGCCGCAATTAGTATTTCATTTCGAAATGATGATACTTAAATTTACTGCTGCCTGAATTAGTTGGTAGCGATGATCTGCTTGATGTTGTTGTTGCCGTCAAGCACAACCTTGAAGCCGTCGCCGTCAACCTTGGAACCGCTCTTCACGACATTACCGGAGACGTTGATGACAACATACTTATTCTTCGTGATGCTCGTGAGGTCGGAGCCATTTGCCACACCAGTTTCCGTGCTGCTTTCGTCAACGTAGACAACATCGCCCTTGCCTGCCTGGCCAACCTTGCCGGTCGTGACATCCTTGCCTTTGAGATTCTTCTCATTGATGAAGTCTGTAACTGTCTCCCTCTTAAGCGTGGTCGTGTTAAGAACCTCGATCTTGTTGTCGGAGTCAGCGGTCATCAGCATGCCGCCGAGGTAGTACTTCTTCTCATTGAGACCTGTGGTGCCCTGGCCCTTCTTCGTGCCGCCCTTGCGGAAGTTGAAGGTGAAGGTCTCGCCGTCGAGCGAAATTCTCTGGTTGCCGGTCTTCATCGAGCCGTCCTTGTCCTCGTTGTCCGAGAAATAGTAGAACGCCCAATCAGAACTCATACTTCTAGCCGTATCCTCGAAGGTCTTCTGGCTGTCATACTTGTTGTCATCATCCGCATACTCGAGAATCTCGTTGTTGTTGACGCGGAGCAGTGCGAGGCCGGAAATCATGCCGCCCTTGAGGTCGAACGCGTACTTCTTGCCCTTGATCGCCTTGATCTCGCCGGCATAGATCTTGCCGTTTCCGTCAGCGTAGTACCATCTGTCAGCGCCGTCGTCGTAGTCCTTGTAGTTGAGGTAATACCCCGGAACCACCTTGAACCAGCCCTTGGTGAAGCGAGCGCCGTCCTCCGGAGAGGAGAAATACATGAATTCCTTCGCATAGTCTCTAGCCGGGTTCGAAGTGGCCGTATTGCTGGAAGTACCTCTTCTGCTGAGATCCTTGCTGGCATTGTCTGTCGTAGCAGAGTGCCAGTCAGCGATCATACGGCCCCACTCATCAAAGCCATACTTTCTGCCGTTGATGGTCTTGTTGGTGCTGTCGGTCTGCTTCACGCCCGAGGACTTGAAGTAGAACCAGCGAACCTGGTCAGCATCCCAGTAGGAATCGCCCGGCTGCTCATCCTCAGCGTCAGCGACATCGGTCAGTGCAATCTCTCTCCAGCCAACGCTCATTGCGCCGTCGTTCTCATCGCCGAAGTAGTAATCGCACTCCTGGAAAGCGGTGTCATCGTAGTCCGTGACGCCATCTTCCTTCTTGACCCAGCCGTACTGCATCTTGCCATCCTCGTCGAAGGCATAGGTCTTGCCGTTGATGACCTTCTTGAAGATGTTGCCGGAGCTGTGGCTGTTCTTGTAAGCCTTGCCGTTTGCCTGGAAGTAGTACCACCACACATCCGGCTGGTTCTCCTCGCCAGCATTCTCATTGTCGATTGCGACCCAACGGTTGCGAACCATAGCGCCGTTTGCATCGACATAGTAGTAGTCGTCATTGTCCTCGATCAGGCTGTCTGTTGCCATGTTGCCTGCATCGTCGAGGTAGAAACGGTTGTCGCCGGAATACTCCCAGCTGTTTGCAACCTTCTCACCTGCTCTGTTGTAGTACACCCATGTGCCATCCTCTTCCTGCCAGCCGGTAGCTGCGAAAGAAGTCATGGATGCACCGATTGCAAGAAGCGCTGCTGCAGAAACGACTGCAGCAATCTTTGTCTGCTTTCTCATAATAAATGCACTCTCCTTTTAAATTTTGAAATCCGCTTTAGTTAAACCCTAATTGCGTTCAAGGGTATCATACTACTAAAAAGTAGATTTATCAACCAAATTTTACAATCTTCTTCTTCTCTCCCTCGAACTTGTGCCTAGTATATACTATTTTTTGCCAAAATTCTATATCTTTTCTATAGACATTTTCTTACAAAACTTTTACTTTATC
>CALLVJ010000283.1 GCA_938010625.1 uncultured Stomatobaculum sp.
GCCGCACAGCACGAACACTACATCGAGAAACTCGTGCGCACACGTGCGCAGGAGCTCTTCGGCAGCGCGCATGCCGTCGTGCGGCTCGGCAACATCGCCGCCGCCTCACGCGTCGCGCTGCTCGCCCTCCTGCTGCTGAACAGCAGCATGGGCTATGAGCGGCGGCTCCGCGCGCCGATTGTGGTTCTGCTACTCTCGCTGATTTCGGCTTTTTTGCCCTGGGGCGGCATCTGTGTGCTGCTCGGTATTTGTGTGCTGCTCAATATCTTTGCGGTCTCCGCCGAGTTCGCGCTGATCACGTTCGCATTTCTCTTGGTGCTCGCACTGCTCTACTACGGATTCTCGCCGCGGGACAGCATCATCCTCATTCTGACACCGGTGCTCTTTGCGCTGAATATTCCCTACGTGCTGCCCATTCTGGTGGGGTTGGGAGGTTCGGTCTTCTCGCTGATTCCGCTTTCCGGCGGCATTGTCCTCTCGTATATTCTGAACTATGTGCATAACAATGCAGCGCCGCTCACCAACGGCGATTCGGTGGATGTCGCACAGAAATATCTGCAGATGCTAAATGGCGTCCTGCTCGACAAGACCATGCTGCTTTACCTGCTCGCCTTTTCACTGTCGCTGCTTGTCGTCTGGTGTGTGCACCGTCTGTCCGTGAACAACGCCTGGGATCTTGCCGTTCTCGCCGGAATTCTCACGATGCTTTTTGTGTTTTTCCTCGGCAATTTCTGGTACAGTGTCGGCGTGAAGATGATTCCGCTCCTTGTGGGACTGCTGCTCTCCGCTGTGCTCGCGGAGATTTACCGCTTCCTGGTGTTCCATGTCGACTACTCTAGGACAGAGTATTCACAGTTTGAGGATGATGACTATTATTACTATGTAAAGGCAGTGCCAAAGATTACGGTCGCGGCGCCGGAACCCAAGACACAGACCATCAATACACCTAAGCGCCCGCGAAAAAGTGCGGACGAGGGCGAGACAAAGAGGTAAGCCATGCAGCTCTTTTTTCACAATTTGGGAGCAGGAATGGAATTTATTCCGCGGCTCACGCTCACCGGCATTATTGAGATTCTGATCATTTCGTGGATGACCTATGCTTTTCTGACCTGGGTCATGGATACCAAGGCATGGATTCTGCTGCGCGGTCTGCTGCTGATTGTCGCCTTTGTCGGTTTTTGTACCCTGTTCCATCTGGATACGATTCTCTGGCTCCTCGGACAGGTCGCGACGATTGCAGTGACGGCGCTGATTATCATCTTTCAGCCGGAACTCCGTTCAGCGCTTGAACAACTGGGCAACCGGAGCTTCCTGATTTTCCTGAACAGCCTGCTCGGCGAGGCGAAGCAAGAGAGTTTGTTCAGCGAGCATACGGTCAATGAGCTGGTCAAGGCTTCGTTTGAGATGGGAAAGGTGAGGACCGGTGCGCTGATGGTCATTGAGCAGAAAATTTCGCTGAACGACATTGTCCGCACCGGCATTGATATCGACGGCATTGTCTCGAACCAGCTGCTCATCAATATCTTTGAGCACAATACGCCTCTCCACGATGGCGCTGTCGTGATCCGCGGCAATACGATTGTCTCGGCGACCTGCTACCTGCCGCTCTCTGAGAGTATGCGGATTTCCAAGGATCTCGGCACCAGACACCGCGCGGCGATCGGCGTCAGCGAGGCGACCGATGCCGTGACAATTGTGGTCTCCGAAGAGACGGGACGTGTCAGCGTCGCGCGGAGCGGTCAGCTCCGCGTCATGCAGACGCCGGAAGAACTGCGCGCGCTGCTCTTGTCGCTCAGCGATGCGGAAGTGCCGACGAAGCATTTTACCTTTAACGGCTGGGGTTTCCTGAAGGGAAAAGAGAAGCATGAAAGAAAAGATACTCAGTAACTGGCGCTTTAAGCTGATTTCGCTGCTGGTGGGCTTTGTGATCTGGATGCTGCTTGTCAATATCTCAAATCCCGAAGTCATACGCACCAAGTCCGTGCCGCTCGATGTGCTGAACGGCAGTGTTCTGACCCGTGCCGGCAAGACCTACAGTCTGCAGAATGCGGAGACCGTCACGGTGAGTTATCAGGTCAGAACGCGGGACGCCTATAAGATTCAGGCGGAGAATTTTCATGCGAGCGTGGATCTCGAGGATCTCTATGACATCACCGGTGCTGTGCCGGTCACAGTCGAAGTGGTGGGCAACCGCGATTTGATCAGCGGCGTTCCGACGGCGCGCCCGGGAGTGGTGCGCGTCGCGACAGAGAATGTGCAGAATAAGACCTTTGTGCTTGATACCCACGAGGACGGCGAACCGCGGGAAGGCTACGAGGTCGGTTCCATTACCCTGAGCGCAGATGCGGTCAAGGTCAGCGGACCTGAGTCCGAGGTGGGACGCATTTCCTCAGTCGGCATCAGCGTTCCGACTTCGGACGCGACCGAGAGTTTCTCGGGCAAGGCGTCTGTGGTGTATTATGACGCAAACGGCAATGCGATTTCGCTGAGTGATGAGCGTCTGACCGTTGAGCCGAAGGAGGTGAGCTATGAAGTCACAATGCTGCGGGGTAAGAGCCTGACGCTACGCTTCCAGACCTCTGGCGAGCCCGCCCCAGGCTTCCATATGACTGGTGTTGAGAGCACGGTTCGCGCGATTCCAGTGACTTCTTCCGACAGCGCGCTGCTCAACAAGACGAAAGAGCTCAGCATCCCGGCGGCTGCGCTGAACATTGAGGGCGCGCGGGAGGATAAGACCTTCCAGCTGGATATCTCGAGTTATCTGCCGAGCGGTATCACGGCGACCGGCAATACCAACATCAATGTGACCGTCAAGATCACTGCGGTGACAGAGCGGAACTTCTCGCTCAGCGCAAACAACGGCATTGCGCTCCGGGGCGCGAAGACGCAGTATCGCTACACCCTGACGCCGGAGACGGTCGTTGTCGCCGTGCAGGGTCTTTCGACAGATTTGCAGAACGTGAACGCCGCCTCGCTCGGCGCATACCTGGAGGTCGGGAATCTCAGTGAGGGCGTGCACTTGGTGCCGCTGCACCTGACTCTGCCAAAGGGGATCACGGCGACTGCCGTGCCGGAAGTCACGGTGACTGTGAGCCTGCCGGAGGCTGAGACCAGGCAGAGCAGTGAGAGCAGCAGCGAAAGCAGCAGTGAGAGCACCGTCGCGAGCACCGCTGCCGAGAGCAGCAGCGCGGAAGCACGGGGCACAGAGCACAAGAGCAATGAGGGAGGCAGCAGCACAGCGGCGACCACTGCGGCGACCACTGTGGGCACAACCGAACACAGCACAGAGGAGAGCAGCAGTGGCAGCACGGAGGAAGTAACGCCGTGATTGTCTATTTACTCTGTTATGCCGCAGCTGTGCTCTTTGCGAGGACACAACACTATTTGCTCTCTGGAACAGCGCTGCTCTTTGCGGCGCTTGTTCTCTTTTGGCAGGAAAGAAGACGAAACGGCGGGCGGGCAGATCTGCTCGCGCTCTTTTCGCTCGCCTTTGTGGGCGGCGAGGGCATTTCCTGTCTGAAGCTGTCGCGCCTGCAGGGCCCCTGG
>CALLVJ010000284.1 GCA_938010625.1 uncultured Stomatobaculum sp.
CGAATTTTCCATTAATTGTCACCACATACACGCCCCTGGCGAGTGCAGCGAATTGCGTTTCGCCACCATTACTGAGGGCCGAACGCACCAGTTTGTCATCCCACTTGCAGCTGGTAACGAGCCACGGGCGCTTGATGCGCGTCAGCTCCGCAAGGCTCAGCTCGCGCGCCGGAATCACGCGGCTCACACCAAGGCTCTGGTACAGCTTTGCGGCATTCGCCCCGGTGATTGTGGTCTGAGTGCTTGCATGCAGGGAAAGAAGCGGGAAATACTCGTGCAGCAGAGCCAGTGCGCCCAAATCCTGCACAATGACGGCATCCAGTCCTGCTTCGTAGTAGGGCGTGATATAGTCCGGCAATGCCAACAACTCTGCCTCTTTGAAGAGAGTATTCACTGTCATATGAATACGAACGCCAAAGCGGTGCGCATAGCAAAGTCCCTCTATGAGATCTGTTTCCCCCGGATTCTCTGCATAGGCTCTCGCGCCATACTTCGCACCGCCGACATAAACTGCATCTGCGCCCGCATTGACCGCTGCCCGGAGACTCTCAATTGAGCCCGCAGGCGCCAAAAGTTCTGGTATTCTATTCCGCATTCTCTCTCATTCTATCCGTTTACTTAGAGAGCAGCTCGTCGAGTTCTGTCTCCAGTTCCCTGCTGCGCTTTTTTTCTGCCTCCAGCGCCTCTTCGAGTTCATGCACTCTTGCCATGAGGCGCTCCTTGTCTGCTGTCAGGGCTTCTTTATCTTTTTCTGCCGCGGCGAGCTTTTCCTCCAGCTTCTGCTTCTCCGCTGCAAGGTCCGCATCTGCCGCCTCGTCTCCGGTAGCCTTCTGTAGCGTTTCCATGCGGAGGCGCTGTTCGACCAGTTCCCGCTTCAACGCATATACTTCGGAGGCATGGGCTGCCGCCTCCTCTTTGAGTTCTGCGCTCTCTGCTCTCGCCTGCAGACAGTCGTCCGCGAGGTTCAGCCAGAGAATCTGCGCTCTGCGCTCGCTGTTCTGGCGCGCATAAGCACGGTTCTGCCTGAGCTCTGCAATCTTATTGTCGATATAGGCGGCAACCTGGCGGAGATACGCGCTGTCACCGCCGGCGAGCGGCATTACTTTGCCGTCAATGATGACTTCTGTACTACGCTGTCTACTCTGTTCGTCACGCATCTGCTTGCTCCTCATCTTCCTTTTTTCGATTCAAATGGCTGTATGCGTATTCTGTCGCGACTCTGCCGCGCGGTGTCCGAATCAAAAAACCCTGCATCAGAAGATAGGGCTCATAGACTTCTTCCAGCGTGCCGGCATCTTCACCGAGCGCCGCAGCCAGGGTATCCAGTCCTACCGGGCCGCCGTGAAACATATCAATGATAAGATTCAATATGGTTCTGTCCCCTGCATCAAGGCCACAGGTATCGACATCCAAAAGATTCAGCGCATCGCGCGCCACCGCTTCCGTAATTGCGCCGCTGTACTTGACTTCTGCAAAATCCCGGACGCGCCGCAGTAAGCGGTTTGCAAGTCGCGGGGTTCCCCGAGAGCGCCGCGCAATTTCTGCTGCGCCCGCCGCATCCACTTCGACGCCGAGTACCTTTGCCGAGCGCAGGACAATTTCCCTGAGTTCATCCTGCTCATAGAATTCGAGGCGCTGCACTACACCGAAACGATCCCGAAGAGGCGCGGACAGCAATCCTGCCCGTGTTGTCGCGCCGACTAAGGTGAAATGCGGCAGTGCGAGGCGTATGCTCTTTGCATTGCTCTCCTTGCCGAGCACAATGTCGATTGCAAAGTCCTCCATCGCTGGATAGAGCACTTCCTCCACCTGGCGGTTCAGACGGTGAATCTCATCGACAAAGAGCACATCTCCCTCCTGCAAGTGATTTAAGATTGCCGCCATATCTCCCGGCTTCTCAATGGCAGGGCCCGATGTGATTTTCAGATGCACACCCATCTCATTTGCGATAATGCCGGAGAGCGTGGTCTTGCCGAGACCCGGCGGACCATAAAAGAGCACATGATCCAGGGACTCCTTCCGCTGTCTCGCCGCATCAATATAGACCTGCAACATGGACTTGAGTTTTTTCTGTCCGATATACTCCTGTAAGCGCTGCGGCCGGAGCGACTGCTCAAATCTTGTCTCCTCGGTCGCAAGCTCTGTTGTTATGATTCTACGCTCCATATTCTCCTCTCAGGCTCAGAACTGCCGGAGCGCCTCTCGCAAGAGCGTCTCGTTGTCCTTCTTTTCTGCCTCCGGCACGGCGCGGACGGCGCGCGCTGCCTCGCTCATGCCATAGCCAAGCTGCACCAGCGCGTCAATGGCATCTGTCACGGCGGTGCCAGAAACTCTTCCGCCCGGCGCTATCTCTTCGAAAGGCATCTGCACAACTTTCTGATTTTTGAGCTCCAGAATAATCCGCTCTGCTGTCCGGACGCCGATGCCGGGCGCTTTGGCAATGGCTTTTGCATCGCCAGTCAACACCGCCAGTTTCAAATCCTCTGGCTCCAGCGCAGATAATACGGCGAGGGCGCCCTTGGGCCCTATGCCGCTCACACCGAGCAGCGCGCGAAAGAGGCGGAGATCCGCCTCTCTGTCAAAGCCATAGAGCGAAACTGCATCCTCGCTCATCTTCAAACAGGTATGGAGTAAGAGCTCTGTGCCTATGGCCGGCAGTCTCTCAATGACCGCGCGGGAGGTTTTCACGGCAATGCCAAATGCCCCCGCCTCTACAATCACTTCGCTCTCACCGACTGCAGCAAGTGTTCCCTTAATATAGGAAATCATAGTTCCTCCTGCTCTGTCGAAACTTTCCTTGTTGTCTAGTTTAGCACAGCCTTTTCAATCTAACAAGGAAGGCGTATACTAGAGTACCAAATTGCGAGAGGAGAATTTGTATGCTTTTATTTGAAACGAAGTTGCCGCGCGACAGCTATGCGCCCGCCCTTTCAAACCTGCCCGCCAAGACGGCTCCCTCCTCCCTGCTCTTCCTTGACATTGAGACCACCGGCTTCTCTCCGGCTTCCTCGCAGATTTATCTGATTGGCGCGCTCTCTTTTTGTGACGCGGGCGATGCTGTCCTGCACCAGTGGTTCGCCGATTCGCTCAGCGAAGAGCAGACATTGCTGCGCAGTTTCTTCGCCTTTGCCGCGCCCTTTGAGACACTGGTGCACTTTAACGGCGCACGCTTTGATCTGCCCTTTCTCAGGCAGTGCAGTGCGCAGTACCACCTGCCCTTCCCCCTCGCTGCGAAGCAGAGCCTTGACTTTTATGCCGCTGTCTCGCCCTTCCGCGCGCTCTTTGCCGGACAGCGCCTCACCCAGCGCGCACTCGAAGCGCGCATGCAGCTTGTCCGGGAAGATCCCTTCACCGGCGCCGAACTGATTGCTCAGTATGTGCGCTGGCAGAGCACACAGGATGAGACGCTGCTTCAAAATCTGCTCACCCACAACGCAGCCGATGTCACCGCCCTGCCTGCGCTGCTGCCCCTCCTCCAGATTCCGTCCTTCTTTTACGGCACCTTTCAGGCGCTGGCCCTCAAGAGAAGCGAACATGCCGCGCACCTGTCTGCCAGAAGCACAGCCACGCTTCCCTTCCCGCTCACACTTGAGAGAGAAACAGTCTCCCTGCACGCGGAGGGGCAGCGCCTCTCGCTCACGCTGCCCCTTCTCACTGACACGCTCTTCCATTATTGGAAGGATTATCAGAATTATTATATTTTGAAGGAAGATGGCAGTCTGCTCCACAAAAGTCTTGCCAGCTTTGTGGACGCCAGCGCCAGGGAAAAAGCCACCCGCGAGAGCGCACGTCTGCCAAGGCGCGACGATTTCCTGGCACTTCCCAAGCGCATGAAGCCAAGACTGCACTGCTTTCAGCGCAGTGCCCGCAGCACACCGCGCTACCTCCCCTTCTCTGCTCTCGCTGCTGACCCGGCGCTCTGCGCCGACTATCTGGACGCCCTGCTCTCCTCCCTCTCGCTGCGAGCATAAAAAAAGACCGAAGCCGCAAAATGCGAACTTCGGTTCTTTTGTTGGATCTCATGAATAGTCGTTTCCCTTGGGGAACCGGTTTACTCAATCACCAAGACGTTGGTAGCCTGCGGTCCCTTAGCGCCGTCGACAATATCGTACTCGACCTTTGCGCCCTCCTCAAGAGTCTTGAACCCATCCATCTTAAGACCGGAATAGTGCACGAAAACATCGTTTCCGCCCTCGTCCGAAATGAATCCGTAACCCTTCTGGTTGTTAAACCACTTGACTGTACCCTTGCTCATAACCGGTGTTCCTCCGAAAAAATAATCTGTGGCTTGCAGACTTCTGCAACCACCGCTACAATAGCATACGTTACAGCTACTGTCAAATTATTTCGACAATTTATTAGGAGTTTTTAGCATGACATTTCTTTTTTACGCAAAAAACGCGATACAACACTTTTGCACCATCACCACGCACAAACTGACTGTCATGGATCTCTGCTTTCAGATCGGTCTGATTCGCCAGGGACTGGCGCATGACCTCTCCAAGTATTCGCCGACTGAATTTCTG
>CALLVJ010000285.1 GCA_938010625.1 uncultured Stomatobaculum sp.
CATGCTGTAAAAGCCTTTGCCGAGCGCCTGAAAGGCGGAACTCGTGGAAATCGAGAAGCCGACAAAGGGCAGGCAGAGTCCGATGATGCGGAGCGCCGGAATGCCGAGTGTAAGCATGTTGGACGAGGCATGGAACAGCTGGAAAAAGAGACCCGGCAAGAGTTCAAAGAGCAGGAGACCGACAGTCATAAAGCCGAGCGCGGTCAGGACGGAGATTTTCAGGGCTCTCAGGATGCGACGCTTATGGCCGGCGCCGTAGTTGTAGGCGAGAATCGGCACCGTGCCGTTGTTCAGGCCGTAGACCGGCATGAAGATGAGACTTGAAATTTTGAAGTAGACACCGAGTATCGCGGTTGCGGTTGCGGTGAAGCCAATCAGAATCTGGTTCATCGCATAGACCATGAAGGAGGAGAGCGCCTGCATGATGATCGACGGAATGCCGACGGCGAGAATGTGTCCGAGGAGCTCTGGGTAAAAGCCGAAGGACTGCGCGTGCAGCTTGACTTCGGGATTTTTGGTTTGGTTCAGCAGAACGGCGACCAGCGCGGAAAGATGCTGACCGAGTACAGTCGCGAGTGCGGCGCCCGCAATGCCGAGTTTCGGCGCGCCGAAGAGGCCGAAGATCAGCACCGGGTCCATCACGAGATTGAAGAGTGCGCCGGAAAGCTGGGAGTACATCGAGAGCGTGGTGCGGCCGGTCGATTGCAGGAAGCGCTCAAAGGTGATTTCCATGAAAATGCCGAGAGAACCGCAGCAGACAATGCGCGTGTAGAGGACGCCGTAGGAGAAAATTTCGGAGTCGGCTGTCTGCGCGCGGAAAAACGGAACGGCGAGAAAGATGCCGGTCAGCACGAAGAGCAGCGCAAAACAGAGTTCAAGCAGCAGGCCGCTCGCAGCCGTCCGGTTTGCACGCTGCAGCTTTTTTCGCCGAGCGCGCGGGAGAGGTGCACGTTGATGCCGACGCCGATGCCGGTGCTGAATGCAATCATCAACGACTGCAGCGGGAACGCGAGGCTCACGGCGGTCAGAGCCTGTTCGTTGATCATCGAGACGAAAATTGAATCTACTATATTATAGAGGGCCTGGACGATCATCGAAATCATCATCGGAACTGACATCGAAAAAATGAGTTTTCCGACCGGCATGGTGCCCATCTTGTTTCCAGAGAGCTGCTGTTTGGTTTCCGTCATACCTACCATCCTTTCTGACAGAATCGGGTGCGAAAATGTCTATAGTTTAGCAGTATTGTAAGAATCGCGCAAGGCAGGAAGGGCTTCGGTATGTTATACTTCCGGTATCAGACAAAAGACTGCAAATAACAGTGAAAAGACAGGAGGTTTGACATGGCAGAAGTTGTGGCACTCGGGGAAGTGTTGATTGATTTTGCAGAGAAATCCAAAGATGTGGAAGGCTATCCGACCAT
>CALLVJ010000286.1 GCA_938010625.1 uncultured Stomatobaculum sp.
AGCCACGGGTACAGCGCGCGCGAAGCAGCGCGCGAAGGCCCTCTCTGCGGCGCGTGCCGAGCCAGAGCAGGCGCGCATGCCGCCCGCAGCGCTTCTCGAGCTCATAGAGCGCTGCGAGCCACGCCGCATCAAAGCCGATTCCGCAGCTCACCAGAAAGCGATGGTGCAGGGGCTCATTGCCCCCGAACTCCACAACGCCGTAGTCGAGTGCCCGCTCCTCGCGCGGCTCTAAAATCCGCGGCAGACGCAACCCCCGCGCGAAGTCGGAATCGCGCCCCACCGGAATGAAGCCAAAGCGCAGCCCGTCCGAGAGCTTCGCGCCGTCCAGCACCTCATTCAGCATGCCGTCACCCCCCACAGCGACCAGCGTCAAGGCTTTCTTGCCCGGGTTCTCTGTGAGCTGCGCCGCGAACTGTCTTGCCTCACCGGCTCCCCCAGTCACATAGACCTGATATTCTGTTTTGTTGCGGCACAATCTCCGCTCCAGTTTCTTAAAGACGCGGTATCCGCGCTCGCCGCCTGCATTTGGATTTACCAAAAAAAACAGCATCGAAACGACCTCGCTCTCTGCCGTTGTCCGGCTTTCGCAAAACAACAGCTCACTTTCCGTTCCTTGCGCTTTGAGTATAACACAGAATAGACTGTGCTGGAAAATATATAAATTTCTATTGACACGCTTCCCTTCTTCCCGTATACTAACGAGGTCGCAAAGACATGTGGCGGAATAGCTCAGTTGGCTAGAGCACACGGTTCATACCCGTGGTGTCGAGAGTTCGAATCTCCCTTCCGCTACGATTCAAACGCCCTTCGGGGCGTTTTTTTATTACATTTTGCAAAATCCTGTACACTTTGTCTCTTCTCTTTTGTGCGCCACATGTTAAAATAGAGAGGATTGCAGCTGACATCAGTTTTGTATACACAGGAGACCAATTTGAATCAAAACAAGACGAATTATTCTCCCGCTCATATACTCGCGCGAGAACATCTCCTCACTGTTATATTTCTTTATACTGTCTTCTATATTTTCTGGTTCCACTATCTGGAAGAGACGGTCTCCGGCAATTATCTGATCATGCACACCCGCCTGGATGAGCTGATTCCCTTTTTGCCGGTCTTCATTGTTCCCTATCTGCTCTGGTTCGTCTATATTTTTGCCGCGCTGCTCT
>CALLVJ010000287.1 GCA_938010625.1 uncultured Stomatobaculum sp.
TTGTGCAGGAGTTAAATCGCGTCTTTGAGGCCTACACGGGTCTTCCGGGCGGCACGGTTGCGATAGGCGGTGGCACCTATGTCCACGATCTAAAAAATGGCGTCGCCTTCGGCGCATTTTATCCGGGCAGCGACACCAGAATGCACGCGCCGGATGAGAGAGCCAATGTAGAAGAACTTCTGACATCTGCGAAGATTTTTGCGCAGATTATCATAGATCTCTGCGCCTGAAAGCAGCTATCAAAAAAAGTAATAGGATCAGATAGAGAGATGGTATGAGGAAAAGCGCGCTCCCGCGTTGACAGGGGGCGCGCTTTTCTTTACAATGCCACATATCAGTTGAGGGAGGAGGCGGAGATGTCAGACGAAATGATACGGATCAGCCACCTTGTCAAGGAATTTAAGACGGCGGGCGGCACAGTCCACGCGCTCGACGATGTCAACTTAAGCATACGCCGCGGTGAGATTTACGGCATCATCGGGCTTTCGGGTGCAGGCAAGTCGACCTTGGTTCGCTGCATCAATTATCTGGAGCGCCCGACTTCGGGCGACGTTTTCTTTGAGGGCAGAAGTCTCTCGGAGATGAAGGAGAAAGAGAGGCGCGAGGTGCGCCGCTCGATGGGCATGATTTTCCAGCAGTTCAATCTGCTTGAGCAGAGAAATGTGTTGCGGAACGTCTGCTTTCCGCTGGAACTGATCGGCGTCCGGCGCGTTGAAGCAGAGGCGAAGGCCAGGCAGCTTTTGACGCTCGTCGGGCTCGCTGATCGCGAGAAAGCCTATCCCTCGCAGCTCTCGGGCGGGCAGAAGCAGCGCGTCGCGATTGCGAGAGCCATCGCGACCGAGCCAAAGCTCCTGCTCTGCGATGAGGCAACTTCAGCGCTTGATCCCAATACAACGGGGTCCATCCTTGCGTTGCTCCGAGACATCAATCAGAGTCTCGGCATCACGGTGGTTATGATCACACACCAGATGTCCGTGATCGAGGCGATCTGTGATCGTGTGGCGATCATTGATCAGAGTAAGATTGCCGAAGAGGGAGCAGTACAGAGTATCTTCTCTGCGCCGCAGTCCAAAATCGGGCGGGAGTTAATCCTCGGCGGCGATGTGCGACAGGAACAGTTTGGCGTCTCGAAAAAAATCCGCGTGACGTTTGATGGGCGCTCCGCCTTTGAGCCGGTCATTGCCAACATGATACTTGCCTGCCAGGTGCCGGTGAACATCCTCTATGCAGCGACCAAGGAAATCGGCGGACAGGCGGCTGGACAGATGGTTCTGCAGCTTCCCGAACGCGAGGTGGATGCGATGAAAATCATCCACTATCTGCGGGATCACGGGGTCAATCTGGAGGAGGTGAAGAACAGTGAGTTTTAATTCACAGATCCTTTCCATGCTGTTCACCGGTCTCAAGGAGACCGTCTTTATGGTGGCGCTCTCGTCGCTGCTCTCCTATCTGATCGGTATACCGCTCGGCATTTTGCTGATTGTCACAGACAAGGATGGGATACAGCCCAACGGCTTCGTCAATACACTGCTTGGTGTGATCATCAACCTGATGCGCTCGGTGCCGTTCATCATCATGCTGCTCGCAGCGCTGCCGCTGACCCGCTTCATTGTGGGAACCACGCTCGG
This sequence comes from uncultured Stomatobaculum sp., assembly GCA_938010625.1. Classification (GTDB taxonomy): domain Bacteria; phylum Bacillota; class Clostridia; order Lachnospirales; family Lachnospiraceae; genus Moryella. Next base: position 1,629 of record CALLVJ010000287.1, read on the forward strand.
CCCGCAGGCAGTTGTGGTTCCGCTGGTGCTCGCAGCAGCGCCCTACATTGCCCGCATGGTTGAGAGTTCGTTAAAGGAGGTCGGCGCAGGCGTTGTTGAGGCGGCAAAGTCGATGGGGGCGAGCAACTTTCAGATTGTCTGGAAGGTCATGCTCCCGGAGGCGCGCCCCTCGCTCCTCATGGGCGCGGCAATTTCCATTACGACCATTCTCGGCTATTCGACGATGGCAGGTTTTGTCGGCGGTGGCGGTCTCGGAACGCTCGCCATCAATTATGGCTATTACCGTTATCAGACGGATGTGATGCTAGTGACGGTGGTCGTGCTGGTCCTCCTTGTCCAGCTGATTCAGGAGAGCTTTTTGTGGATGGCGCGGCACTCGGATCGGCGCGCGCGCTGAGAAAACGGTTTGGTTTCCCGCACAGTGCGGGTTTCAAAATAGAACAAAATTTCAGGAGGAAAATTCGTTATGAAAAAGAAGATATTTGTAGCGGCGGCACTGCTTGGTATTTCGCTTCTCACCGCCTGCGGCGGCCAGAAGACGGCAGAGAGCAGCAGTGCGGCGAATAGCAGCGCGGCGGGCGAGAGCAGTGCGGCAGCAGGCAGTGCCGAGACAGGCAGCACGGCAGCGGCGGCAAAGGGTGAAAAGGTCATCACGGTCGGCGCTTCTCCGTCCCCGCACGCTGAGATTCTCGAGGCGGCAAAGGACGCGCTGCAGAAAGAGGGCTATGCGCTCAAGGTCGTCGAGTATACCGACTATGTGCAGCCGAACCTTGCGCTTGAGTCGAAGAGCCTCGACGCGAATTACTTCCAGCATCTGCCCTATCTTGAGAATTTCAACAAGGAGAGAGGCACAAAGCTCGTGAGCGCGGCGGCAATTCACTATGAGCCGTTTGGCATTTATGCGGGCAAGTCGAAGGATCTGAAAAATATTCAGGACGGCGCAAAGATTGCAGTCCCAAATGATGTGACGAACGAGGCGAGAGCCCTCCTGCTCCTCGCAGACCAGGGGCTCATCACCTTGAAGGATAAGACGGACATCAATGCGACCAAACAGGATATCGTTGAAAATCCGCACAAGATTGAGATTGTCGAGGTCGAGGCGGCGCAGGTGCCGCGCTCTCTGCCGGATGTGGACTTCGGTGTCATCAACGGAAATTTTGCCATTGCGGCAGGTCTGAAGGTTTCGGATGCACTGGCGACAGAGTCCGCTGACTCAGTCGCTGCAAAGACCTACGCAAATATTATTGCTGTCAGAGAGGGCGATGAGAACAGCGACAAGACCAAGGCGCTTGTCAATGCACTGACGACAGCAGAAATCAAACAGTTTATTGAGAATAAGTATCAGGGCGCAGTGGTCCCGATTTTCTGATAGCTTTCCGATAAAATTCGAAGAGAGAGAACCTTCTGGTTCTCTCTTTTTTATGCGCTGTATCCCAAGAGACAAGAAATCACTTTTGTCTGAGGACTTTCCCGCTATTATGGAAGCATTCAGAAACTTAGAG
>CALLVJ010000288.1 GCA_938010625.1 uncultured Stomatobaculum sp.
TGTTTGCACACGGCTTTAATGTACACTTTGGTTGTATCAAGGCACCAAAGGATGTTGATATTACAATGATCGCCCCTAAGGCACCAGGTCACACAGTTCGTTCAGAGTATCTTGCAGGTAAGGGAACACCTTGTCTTGTTGCTGTAGAGCAGGATGCAACAGGCAAGGCACTTGAGCTTGCACTTGCTTATGGTGCAGCTATTGGTGGTGCAAGAGCAGGACTTTTGGAGACCACATTCCGCACAGAGACAGAGACAGACTTGTTTGGTGAGCAGGCTGTTCTTTGTGGTGGTGTTTGTGCACTTATGCAGGCTGGATTTGAGACTCTTTGCGAGGCTGGTTATGATCCAAGAAATGCTTACTTTGAGTGTATTCATGAGATGAAGTTGATTGTCGATCTCATTTACCAGTCCGGTTTCGAGGGCATGCGCTACTCGATTTCCAATACGGCTGAGTTTGGCGACTATATCTCCGGACCGAAGCTCATCACAGACGAAACGAAAAAGGCAATGAAAAAGATTCTTTCCGACATTCAGGACGGCACTTTTGCGAACCAGTTCCTGCTTGACATGAGCCCGGCTGGACGCCAGGCACACTTCAAGGCAATGCGCAGAAAGGCTTCCGAGCATCTTTCGGAGTCTGTCGGCAAGGAGATAAGAAAACTTTACAGTTGGAACAATGAGGACTCTAAGCTGATTAACAACTAAACTGGTTTTGGCAGAAAAGAGCGATGGAAACAACAGTTCCATCGCTTTTTTGCGCTGCATACAATTTTTAGAATGCACACAAAATGGAGGAAAAAAGTTTACAATTTGCTTACAGTTTAGGTGCAGTCATAGACTTCCTATCATATCTAAAGTATGCTACCCTGTAGGCATTTTGGGATGAGAGTAGAGACATTTCAGAGGAAAGGGTATGAGAGATAGTATGGATTTGATGATCCAATGCCTGGAGATCTTGAAAGAAGACAGCACCAGGCGTGGATTGGAGCGCTGTTTGCGCACGGCAGCGCAGGATTTAAAGCTGCCGGCACTGGCGCTTCGCTTAGAGCAGGGGGGAGAGAAGCGACACTTGAGTTGCCGGATGGCAGGGAAGAGAGCTGTAAAGTTTGTATTCCGTCTTCCGTTGGAAAGTCGCGGCGTGATCTTTGGTTCGCTGGTAGTCGGCTGCAGCTCTCTGTTTCAGAATCTATATGTTCGGAAAAGCTGCCGTTCTCTGGCTCTTTTGCTCTCGGCAGAACTTGGCAACTGGAGACGGGAAGAGAGCTTGCGGCGCGCAGCACACGCCGATGTATTTCTGAAAGTTAAGAATCGGAATGCGATGGAGGCCTATCGGAAGGCGCTGAAGAAACGAAATGCGCCGCGCTCCATCGGCGTAGTTTATCTCGATCTGAATGGCTTGAAGAAAACAAATGATCAGTACGGGCACAAGGCGGGAGATCGCTTGCTGCAGCGGGCGGTGGAATTTTTTGCCGACTTTTTCCCGCGCGAGCATATTTATCGTGCGGGCGGAGATGAATTTGTCATTTTGGAGTCCGGTTTGCAGAAGGCGAGTTTTTTTGCAAGGGCCAAAGCTTTACAGCAGGCACTAAAAGCCGACACGGCCCCGCAGGCTGCGATGGGGGTAGCGTGGCGCGCGAGAGAAGGCCTGGTGCAGGAGGCGCTCGACGAGGCGGATGATAACATGTACTGCGACAAGAACGGCGCCGGACGACACGAGAACATAAGGAAACAAAAACGGGTCTAAAAGGGGAAGCGCATGGTATTTTCCAGTATTGCATTTTTGCTTTATTTTTTGCCGACTGTATTTCTGGTCTACTATCTGCTTGCGTTTTCCCGTCCCTTGCAAAACATATGGCTGGTCATTACGAGTCTTCTCTTCTAC
>CALLVJ010000289.1 GCA_938010625.1 uncultured Stomatobaculum sp.
CGACCAGTGCCGTTCACTTTCGCTATGGCTTTGGAAAAGGAAAAGCAGTTGTCAGAAAGGATAAAGAAAAGGAGGAGACAAAATGAAGAAAAGCAAACTGTTGAAGGGCGTGGCGCTCTCGCTGCTTATGTGCAGTCTGGTCGCCTGCGGCGCGGGAAAGACGGGGAAAGCGAGAAAAAGCAATAGCCCGGCTGCGGACAGCAAAAAAGTGGAAAAAGGCACTGGGGAAACAGATGTCGAAAGCTTGTTGAAAGAGGAAGCGGGCAGTAAAGACGAGGCGGCAGCGCTCTATCAGAAGCTGATGGCGCGGGAGGTTGCAATTCAGACCGAGAATCCCGAGTTATGGCAGAAAGTATTTCTCGCGGCGGACAAAGAGGCGTCCATGGTTGAGGACGGCACCAATTACGGTGATTTTCTGCTGAAGACCATTGAAAGCGCAAAGGATCAGTTTCAGGAAGATGAGCTCACGAAACTGCGCGCCGGAGCTGAGGAAATCCGCAAAATAGAGGGAAGACTCACGATTCTGGAGCAGAAATATCCGGGCTGTGAGACGCAGTCCGCTGACAACGGAACCAGTGTTCCGGCAGAGAGTGCGAGTTCCGAGGCAGAGGGAACGCTGATGAAATTCCCGGCCTTTGAAGGAAAAGACCTGGACGGAAAGGACGTGAAGAGCAGCGAGCTCTTTGCTGGAAATAGCGTCACTGTTGTCAATTTCTGGTTTACAACTTGCAAACCCTGTGTGGATGAACTCTCTGCGCTGGATGCGCTCAATCAAAAGCTTGCCGAGAAAGGCGGAGCAGTTGTCGGCGTCAACAGCTTCACTCTCGACGGCGATGCTGCGGCGATTGCGGAAGCCAAAGATTTGCTGGCAAAAAAATCGGTATCTTATCGGAATCTCTGGTTCGGGGCAGACAGTGAAGCCGGCAAATTCACCGCAGGAATTTACTCTTTTCCGACGACCTATGTCGTAGATCAGGCGGGAAACATTGTGGGAGAACCGATTGTGGGCGCGATCAGCGAAACGAAGCAGGCGGAGAGACTGAACCAGCTGATTGAGCAAGCGATCGCGAACAGCAAAAAGTAAGGAAACAGAAATATCGTTGTGATAATAAGCCTGTCGCATGGTATACTTTCGTCGATGCAGTTTCAAACTGAGGAAGAACGAGGAAATCATGCGATGGGCTTTTATTTTGGCGCCTTGGGGTTTGTTTTCGTCACATTTTGCTGTGCTGTGATGACGGTTGTGATCTATCTGAAACTGTTGACTGCGGTCTGCGAGGAGAGAGAAGTGCCGGGCTGGATCTATAAGCTTGGACACACGTTGCGCGGGCGATTCGGGGATCCCTATGAGGATATTACCGACCGTCAGGCACTTCGCGAGGCAACTTACTTTTTACTCGGCGTTCTGCTCGCAAATGTTTTCTTTGCGCTCTACCGGATGCAGAAGGGCGACAACTATGGTGCGGCACTCTACGCCGCGCTTCGCAAGGAATTTTTTATTGTCCTCGCAGTCCGTATCATCTGGGCGCAGGGGAAAAATCTCTACTGGTTTTTCTGCAGGAAGAAGCGGGCGCAATATCACGCCTATGCTTCCGCAGCGGCGGTCTGGGCGATGACATTTTTAACAGCCTTTTCTCTCGTGCTCACGCTCTCAATCACCGGTGTTCCCGCGCCTACTGTTTCGCTGCAGATCGGAACGACAACGCTGACGCCCGGCAAGAGCCGCGGCAGGGATTTTTTCCGGGAGGGCTTTTCAATCGAGAATGTCACGGCGGATACGGAAATTACAAAGCCCAAGGGGGCGTACTTCGGACAGGACTATGCCCACACGCTCAGCCGGGATGGCAAGTGCTACGGCTATATCACGCTGATGCCGGACGGAAAAAAGACAGCTGCCGCCAAAGACTGTGTTCTGACCAGCCTTTATCTGAAGGCGGATGCGGACGGGTTTTCAGATGTCTCCATTCAGGGGAAGAAGATGGCAGGCTTGACTGCCGAGGATTTTCAGCGGGAGCCGCTCACGTCTTTCTTTGGCATTCAGGCGCCCGACGTGTCGGAATACACGCGGGACGATGAATTCCGGATCGAGTTGCAGAATGAAGACTATACCATTTTTCCGCAATACGGTATTTGCGGGAGTTTTGCGGCGGACGGCACGCCGATTTACTACAAGGTCTACGCGAATGCGACGCGCTGGGAGTGAGTTTTAACGTCAAACCGCAGGGGACAGTCACATCATCAATGCGGTCGAG
>CALLVJ010000290.1 GCA_938010625.1 uncultured Stomatobaculum sp.
GACCGCTCTCTTTTGCAGCGCGATCCAGAAGCTCCTTGTCATAGCACTTGATGCCAAGCTTTGCTGCGAGCATCTCTCCAATCTTATGACCACCACTCCCAGTCTCACGTCCCAAAGTGATGATTCTCTTTGTTTCCATAAGGCACCTCCCACAGAAATGCTAAAAATACAGGTTTCTCTCTATTTCTATTGTAACATTTTACAGGCAAAAGGTAAATCTAAGCTTTTTGTCGAAACGTTTTTAGCAGCGCTTCAAAATAGGCAGGCAGCGGTGCCGTAAACTCGAGATAACGGCCATCTGCCGGATGATGAAAGCCCAGCACTGCCGCATGCAGGCACTGCCCTTCCAGATGATAGGGATTTTTTGCGCTGCCATAGACAGTATCGCCGAGCAGCGGATGCCCCAGAGAGGCAAGATGCACTCGAATCTGATGCGTCCGCCCCGTCTCCAGACGGCACTCAAGATAGCTTGCCGACGCAAAGCGCTCTAACACTCTATAGTGTGTGACCGCATGCTTGCCACCGGAGATGCCGCTCTTCATGCGCTTTCGGTTTTCCGGGTCACGCCCGAGCGGTGCGTCCACAGTTCCTTCTTCTTCCTGCATCCTGCCCTGCGCCAGTGCGAGATAACGGCGCGTAATGCTGTGCGCCTTCAGCTGTTCGGCAATGCACTGATGCGCCCTGTCATTTTTGCAGGCGATCATCACACCTGTCGTGTCTTTATCAATGCGGTGCACGATTCCCGGTCGAAGAATGCCGTTGATGCCGGACAGGCTGTCTTTACAGTGGTACAGGAGGGCATTGACCAGTGTTCCGCCGGTATGCCCGGCTGCCGGGTGAACCACCATACCCTTGGGCTTGTTGATCACGATGACATCCTTATCTTCATAGAGAATGTCGAGCGGAATATTCTCCGGAAGCACCTCTGTCGCCTCGAGTTCCGGCAAGGTAACCGAGAGGCGTTCTCCCGCTGTCAATGGATAGCTCGCCTTGCGCGGTTTGCCGTCGACCAGGACGCCCCCCTCCTTGATCAGCTTCTGAGCGTGTGCACGCGTGAGCTCCGGAAAGAGCAGGGAGACCGCTATGTCCAGTCGCTTATTTGCAAGTTCTTCCTGAATGATAAGCTCCTCCAAACCAGTCTCCTCTTATTTCAAAAATGAAAATTCCTCCTCTTTATAATAAAAACAAAAAAGAAGAATAAAGGCAATCGCCGAGCAGGTCACAAAAATATCTGCAACATTAAATACCGGGAAAGAAATGGGAATCAATGAGAAAAAGTCGACGACAGAGCCGCGACCAACACGGTCGCATAAATTTCCCAATGCGCCGCCAATGATAAATGCAAGATTTATGACAAGCGGAATATATCTTTTCTGTGCCGGCAGACGATAGATCACATATAAAATGACAAGACAAACCGCAGCCGTGGCAATCAAAAAGAAAACCATCTGTCCCTGCAGCATGCCAAAGGCAGCCCCGTGATTTTCAATGCGAATCAGCTCGACCAGACCTGGCAGAAAGGGCCTTGCAGTTTCAAACGGCAGATATTGCAGGGCAAGATGCTTCGTCCACTGATCCAGGCCAACACAGATCGCCACAATGACGGCAAAGAGCAGTGACATGTCTGTTTTTGAACAGCTGGTTTTATTTTCCCTCGTCATAACACAGTCCTTTCTCAAATGTAATAGGCGATATCCACATACATGCGCCCACTCCGGGTGAGACGCGGCTCTGCGTGACAGAGCTTAAATTTCCCCTTGCCGCGCAGACTCACAAAATCTCCGGCCTTTAATACCTCAGCCGGATTGCTGAGCGCAGCGCCATTCCGAAATACTTTCTCCATCAAAAACGCTTCCTTTGCCTGTGTGCGGGAAAGCTTCCAAACTGCAGCGACCAGGACATCAGCGCGCTGCGAGGCCGCATTGACACTGCGGATTTCAGTGCGGCGCACGACTGCGAGCGCGGCGCGCGGAATTTCCCGAACTTCCACGCGTGTATGCCGGACTTCTGTCAACTCTAGCTGCACGAGTTCTTTGACGGTCGCCAGAGCGACCATCTGTGCCTTGTTCTCAGTGATCGCGAGATCTCCCATCATCTCCCGCCGGATGCCAAGTCCCATCAGCGCCCCGAGAAAATCGCGATGTGTGAG
>CALLVJ010000291.1 GCA_938010625.1 uncultured Stomatobaculum sp.
GGCGCTGCTCGGCTTCGTGGCCGCGCGGTTTGAGCGCAGGCTGCGCGGTGTACACAGCCCGGTATTTTGTGTGCTCTACGCGCAGTTTTCCATCTATATTATGCTATCGTTTTTCACGACCTGGTTCTCGAATCCCGCGACCTGGGTATACTTCGGGGAGACAGCGTTCGTGCTTTGGTTTGTCGGAGGAAAACAACAATGGAAATGATTTCAAAGTCGATGCAGGCATTGCTCTCGCAAAATTCCGTGATTCGTGCAATGTTTGAGGAGGGGGAGCGCCTGCGGGGGGAGTACGGCAGCGATAAGGTCTATGACTTCAGCCTGGGTAATCCGAATGTGCCGGCGCCGCCCCGGGTTGAACAGGCAATTCGAGAAGTACTCGACGAGGAGCCAAGCGTCATGGTACATGGCTACATGAACAATGCCGGTTTTGCAGATCTGCGGAAAGAAATTGCGCTGTCTCTGAATATGCGTTTCAGGAAGGACTACCGCGCAGATCAGCTCATCATGACGACAGGTGCGGCGGCTGCATTGAACATTCTCCTAAAGACCATCTTAAACCCGTGCGATGAAGTTCTGACCTTTGCGCCCTACTTTTCGGAGTACAAAAACTATGTGCAGAATTACGGCGGGGTGCTCCGCTTGGTCGCGACCGATTCCGAGACATTTTTGCCGGATCTCGATGCGCTCCGCGCGGCCATCGGCGAAAAGACGCGCGCGCTCATTCTGAATACGCCGAATAATCCGAGCGGTGTCGTCTATTCGGAGGAAGTGCTCCGCGGTATTCAGACTGTGCTCGCAGAAAAAGAGCGAGAACTCGGTCATCCGATTCTTGTGATTTCGGATGAGCCCTATCGCGAGCTTGTCTATGACGGGGCCATTGTCCCGTGGATTCCGGCACTGATGCCGCACGCGGCGGTAGTCTACTCATATTCGAAGACCTTGTCGCTTCCGGGCGAGCGCCTCGGCTGGCTGCTGCTTCCGGACAGCATTCCGGAGGCGCGCGAGCTGTATGCCGCAGCGGTCATTGCGAATCGCATTTCGGGCTTTGTCAATGCGCCCTCGCTGATGCAGCGCGTGCTGAAGCGGACGCTCGGCTGCCGCGCGGATTTCTCGGTCTACGAGCATAACCGCGCTTTGTTGTTACGGGAGCTCCCTGAGATGGGCTATCGGCTGGTAAAGCCGGAAGGTGCCTTTTATCTTCTGTTAAAAGCGCCGAATGGGGACGATGCGGCCTTTGCGGCGAAATTAAAAGAGGAGCGCATCCTCACCGTGCCCTGCGAGAGTTTTGCCTGCCCGGGCTATGTGCGTCTCGCGTACTGTGTCGCGGAGACGACGGTTCAGAATGCGCTCCCCGGATTCCGGAAAGTTGCCGGATACTATCGAGAGCAGGGGTTACTGTAAGTCGGTTTTACTTGGATTCTGTATCCGGTGTATCCGTCTTAACAGCAGCTGCAGCATTGGCGGCGCGCTCGGCCTCGCGCTTGGCAAGAGTTTCCAGGCGCTTTAGCTCCTCGGCAGCGCGGCGTTTTTTTCGGATATGCAGGAGCACACAGATCAGAATGACGACCGGAATCCAGATGGGCGAGAGACCGAGCACGAACACGAGCAGCGTCGTGCAGAGTGAGATGCCAAAATAGATGCTGTTTTTCATGCCAGTTTTGACACGGAGCAGAAAACTGTCGGTCTGTGCGGCGCGGTACTCGCGAACTTCACTTAAGTAGAGGTTCACAGTCGCATAGCTGACAGAATTGTCATAGCGGCGCAGCTGGGACTCATAGGAGTCAAGCTGGGAGTCAATTTCGCCGATGCGCTGCTGAATCGAGATGATAGCG
>CALLVJ010000292.1 GCA_938010625.1 uncultured Stomatobaculum sp.
GTGCGCGCTGCGGTCTATTTTCAGCCCCCGGATCACGAGAACATCGCCCTGCTTCGCGGAGACCAGGCGCTCATAGCGGCTTAAATGCGCCCTCACCCGTGCCACCAGTTCCCGCGGCGAAAATGGCTTCGTGATATAGTCGTCTGCGCCGAGCCCGAGCCCCTGCACCTTGTCAATATCGTCTCGCTTTGCGCTCACAATCAGAATGGGGGTGTTAAAGCGCTCCCGGACTTCGCGACAAATTTCAAAACCGCTCGCCCCCGGCAGCATCAGATCCAGAATGATCAAGTCGTAGCTGCCGCTCAGCGCCTCCTGCATGCCATTGCGCCCGTTAAAACAAAGTTTCGTCTCAAAACCGCTCGCCTGCAAATAGTCGCGCTCCAGCTCGGCAATGCTCTCATCGTCCTCGACAATCAATATGCGTTTCAAGTCAAATCCTCCATATACTTTCTGAGCGAGAAAAGTATTGTCATCCCCCTCCCGGTCTCCGCGCGCGCCCAGACCCTGCCGCCGTGATCCTCTATGATTTTCTTCACAATTGAGAGACCAATGCCGCTGCCGCCCTTGAAATTTCTCGCCTCGTCCGCGCGATAAAAGCGCTCAAAGACATAGGGCAGCTGCTGCTTTGAAATGCCTGGTCCATTGTCGGACAGTTCCACACGCACAAAGTCACCGTCGTCCATCACGCGCATTCGGATTTCACCTGGTTTCTTGTCGCAATACTTAATCGAATTGCTGATGATATTGTTGATGACGCGACGCATCTGCTCGGCATCGGCAATGATTCTGACCTCGTCGCAGAGCGCCGACGCATAAGAAAAGAGAAATCCCTGCGCCTCGGTCTCAAGCTGCAAGTCCTCCGCGCAGTCCGCAAAAAACTGCGCTGCCGGCAAAATGGCAAAGTGATAGGGAATGCAGTTTGCATCAATTTTTGTGTAAAAGGTAAGTTCATCAATCAGATGATCCATCTCATTCGCCTTGTTATAGATGGTGCGGATATAGCGTTCCATCTGCTCCGGGCTGCTTGCGACGCCGTCCTGAATTCCCTCCACATAACCCTTGATTGAGGTGATCGGGGTCTTTAAGTCGTGAGTGATGTTGCTCAGAAACTCTTTTGCGTCGCTGTCTGCTTTTTGCTTCTCCTCCTGGTTTTCTTTGAGGCGAAGCCGCATCTCTTCAAAATCGTCCATGATGCCGCGCATCTCACTCGAAACATCCTCGGCGTTCAACGGCGCATCAAAGTTCCCGTTTTTAATTTCCCGCATTGCCTGTTCGAGACGCTCCAACGGCAGTATCACGGCGCCGTAGACCCAGCAGGCCATTGAAAAAGCCACTATAACAAGAACAGCAATTCCCGAGATGAACACTTGCGTGGTCAGATAGGAATCGCTGTTCTTCCAAACGCCCAAAATAAAAAGTGCCATGGGAATGATGATAATCATCAGAACCGAACCAAATAATCTGATTCTGGTCTGTTTCACAGACAGTCCCTCCGCGCAAAGTGATTGCGAAATCTCAGGCGAGATACTTCTTTAACTGTTCTGCGCGGTCAGTCTTCTCCCACGGAAGCGAAAGATCCTCTCTGCCAAAGTGACCATAGGCCGCAACCTGCCGGTAAATCGGGCGCTTCAAGTCGAGCATGCGGATGATGCCGGCCGGTCGCAGATCAAACTCCTTCCGCACAATGTCGCAGAGCTGCTCGTCCGAGAGCTTGCCGGTCCCGAAGGAATTCACCGAGACCGAAGTCGGCGTCGCGACGCCGATCGCGTAGGAAAGCTGAATCTCGACGCTGTCCGCAAGACCTGCCGCAACCAGATTCTTTGCGACATAGCGCGCCGCGTAAGCTGCGGAACGATCCACCTTGGACGGATCCTTTCCCGAGAAAGCGCCGCCGCCGTGGCGCGCATAGCCGCCGTAAGTGTCGACAATGATCTTTCTGCCGGTGAGACCCGCATCGCCGTTCGGTCCGCCGATCACAAAACGGCCGGTCGGATTGATGTAAAAGCGCGTGTGCCCGTCGACCAGTTCCGCCGGCAGCACTTCATCAAAGATATACTTCTTGATGTCCGCGTGAATCTTCTCCTGGCTCACGTCCGGATCATGCTGGGTTGAGAGCACGACAGCGTCGAGACGCGCCGGCTTTCCGTTCTCATCGTACTCGACCGTGACCTGGCTCTTGCCGTCCGGGCGGAGATACGGGAGCTTCTTCGTCTTTCTGAGCTCTGCGAGCTTGCGGCAGAGCTTATGCGCGAGACTGATCGGATAGGGCATGAGCTCCTCTGTCTCCCGGCAGGCGTAGCCGAACATGAGGCCCTGGTCGCCCGCGCCCTGGTTCAGATCCCACTCTTTCTCACCCTCGCGCTCTTCGAGCGCATGATCCACGCCCTGCGCAATATCCGGCGACTGCTCATGAAGTGCAGTCAGCACAGCGCAGGTGTCACAGTCAAAACCGTACTTGCCTCTGGTGTAGCCAATCTCCCGGATGGTATCCCGCACCAGCTGCTGATAGTCGATGCGAGCCGTCGTGGAAATTTCTCCCATCAGCACGACGAGGCCGGTCGTCGTCGCAGTCTCGCAGGCCACGCGGCTCTCCGGATCCTCTGCGAGCAGTGCATCCAGAATCGCATCCGAAATCTGATCGCAAATCTTATCCGGATGCCCCTCGGTCACGGACTCCGAAGTGAATAATCTTCTCTCCATTCTCTCTCTCCTCTGCTGCTTTCTCACCCGGCTGCCAGCTTAAACTTCCGAACTCCCCGCTCGTTCTCCACCAGTTCAATCATGGCGCCGAGCGCGCGGAGCTTCTCCTCAAAATGTTCATAGCCGCGCTGGATATACTGAATATCTGAAATCGTCGTGATGCCCTCTGCTGCAAGTCCCGCGAGCACTAGGGCTGCACCCGCCCTTAAGTCACAGGCCTTAATTTCTGCGCCGCTGAATTTCTCAACGCCGCTGATAATTGCTGTATTGCCCTCCACCTTGTTGCTGGCTCCCATGCGCCGGAGTTCCTGCAAATAGCGGTAGCGGCTCTCAAAAATCGACTCGGTCAGCACACTCGTGCCGCGCGCCAGAGACATCGCCGTGCCGACCTGCGGCTGCATGTCGGTCGGAAAACCCGGATAGGGCAGCGTCTTTACATTGACGGCGCGGAGCCGCGGTGTCCCGATGACGCGGATTTCGTCGTCGGACTCAACCAGCTCGCAGCCCATCTCGTAGAGCTTTGCACTGATGGCCTCCATGTGCTTGGGAATCAGATTCTTCACGCGGATATCGCCCCGCGTAATGGCCGCTGCAAACATGAAAGTGCCAGCCTCAATCTGATCCGGAATGATGGAATAGGTCGTCCCGTGAAATCGCGGCACGCCGACAATGCGGATCACATCGGTACCGGCGCCCTTGATATTTGCACCCATGCTGTTCAGGAAATTCGCGACATCCACAATGTGCGGCTCCTTCGCGGCATTTTCGAGTATGGTCCTGCCCTCTGAGAGCGCCGCCGCCATCATCACATTGATGGTCGCGCCGACCGAGACAACATCGAAAAAAACATGCTCTCCATGTAGTCTCTCCGCCGAAACGCCGATTCTTCCGTTGACAAGTTCCACTTTCGCGCCGAGCGCCGTGAAGCCTTTTAAGTGCTGGTCAATGGGGCGCTGTCCGATATCACAGCCACCTGGCATCGGCACATCTGCCTGCCGGTACTTGCCGAGCAACGCGCCAATCAGATAGTATGAGGCGCGAATCCGCTTCATATTTTCCGATTCCACCGAGAGAGCGCGGATGGATTTGCCATTGATGCGCACAGTGTGCGTATCAATGCGCGTCACCTCCGCGCCAATCTCCCGGATTGCCTCCAGCATCATATTGATATCCCGGACGTCCGGTAAATTTTCAATCAACACATCCTCGTCGGCCATAACGGATGCTGCAAGTATGCCAAGCGCCGCGTTCTTTGCGCCGCTGATCACGACTTCACCGACCAGCGGATTTCCGCCCTTCATGATATATTGTGCCATTTCACTCCTTTTGGCGTATTGTCGCCAGAACATGGTCAGTGCGAGTATATCACAGCTTTCTTTGTTCGTAAATCAGCGGGCAGGTGAGAGCGCTGTAAAGTCACATCTTCCATTTTCAAACATGCGCTCTGCCTCTTCCATCGTGAGCTTAAAGTAAGTACCATCGTCAATTCGGTACAGAGAAATGGTCGCGCGGTCGTAGCCGTAGAGAATCAGCGGCGCGCCACCGTCCGAGTAGGCGAGCAGCGGCATGCCGTTTGCGACAAAGTAGAGCGCTGCGCGGAAATCCGTCCCGTAGAGATCCAGCGCTGTGCCATCCTGCCTTGCACTCTGCAAAGCGTCTTTGCTCTGCTCCGGATTCTTTAGGTTGCGCGCGCTCGCTGTGCCAGCGCGGCAGTAGAGCATCCTGCCGCCAGCGCGCACATAGCCTCGGCTCTCATAGGCCGCATTAATGGCTTCTCCCGCGCTCTGGAAGCGCCCCAGATACTTGCCCTGGCCATAGGCCTCATAGCGCGCGCTGTCGTCGCTCTGCTTGTCTACCTGCATTCCAGGTGCGCTGTCAAAGCTCACGGCATCCGAAGCCGCTGCGCGCGCTCTTCTGTCCTGGAAACCGCGCGGTGTCGCTGCATAGTAGACCTTTTCCTTCTCTGCGCTGTTCTCGGTCAGAACTTGCGGCGCTGTCTCCTCAATCGAGTTGGAAACAATCGTATCGCTGCCGCTCACGCGAAAACTGTGGTCTCCTATTTTCGTCAGTTTCTCAAGGTGTACGCGCGAACCAGTCACATCAACATCCGAAATCAGGACACCCTCCTCTCGGTAGCGCGTCGGCTTCGGCGTCTTTGCGTAGTTGTCCGTAATCTCCAACTCAGAGAGCGGCAGTTCCCGCGTGATGCCGTTTAAGTCCCAGGTATTGCCCTCTTCCGCAATGCCGACCGTCAAATCATGTCCGAGATAACCGAGTGGCCTTAGCAGTTGTCCCGCACCTGCGCTGACATTGGTCCGGCTTCGGTTTGCGATCTGCATCTGCACCAGCGCGGCAGCGCCAAAGCGGTTCGCTGTATTCTGCCAGGCGAGTTCCTCCTGTGAGGCGCTGACCTGCAGATTGCTCTGCGCCGCATCGGCGCAGAGCACAGTGTACTCCTTGCTCTGCAGATCGAGTCCGTAGACCGCATTGCCGAGTTTGAAATAAAACATCGAGCCGCCGCTCTCTGCCGAGAGCACTTCCATGTCCGCCCAAAGTTCCTCAAAACTCTCCGTGCTCGGAATAAATGCCTGCTCCGTGACGGCACTCTTCGCGCTGTCGTAGTGCATCAGTGAAATGCCGACCTCGCCCTCGTGCTCACCGCGGTTCATATAGCCCGCGAGCACAAAGTCAATGTCCCCCTTGTCCGAGAGCGAGAGAATCTTCAAGCGATGCTTCCGGTACCCCGCGCGAATGCCGCTGTCCACACCACTCCGGAATGAGAAGATGCGTGTGTAGAGGCTCCGCGCGCCGTCGAGCAGCCAGAGATCTCCGCTCGCAACCACTGCCTTCCAGCGCTTGCCCTTGCTGCTCTCCGCCTGCACGCTGCCGTTCTCGCTGATGCCGAGATACATTTTATTGCCCGAAAAACTGGACTGGTCGCCAAGAAAAATTTCGTGCATCGTGCGGGTATAGTCCATCAGATAAATGCGCTCCGGCCCTTTCCGCATCACAAAATTCTCGCTGATTTCAAACTGCATCTGGCTCTGATCCTCGCTGTCTTTGGATGCGAGAAAACTCCTCGACACAATGGCTGTATTACCGTTGTACTCGAGAAGGCGAAGGTCTGCCTCACCTGTGATGGTAAGTTTCAGGCCGCCATAAGTCAGCTGATTAAAGCTTGACTTCAAATCTACGCGTCCCAGGGTCGTATTGTCACCGCCGTCGCCGCTCTCCAGAAACACAGCATTTTCCCGCGCGCGGTCATAGTCAAAATTCCGGTCGCTAAAGTCCTCGGCGAGCGCCACGAAATCCGCTGCCCGACCGACATCATCCACCATGATACGCGCGTAATAGTGGAGATCTCCCACCTCTGCAGTCTTTAAGGTGAGGTCAAGCCGGTATTCCGTTCCCGGCTGCACAAGATTCTGAATCGGAAGCACCACTTTGACATTCTTGTCCTGGGTTTCCCAGTCTGTGAGACCCGTGCGCTCAATCAGGTCTTTCAAATCTGTCGAGCGAATTTCATAGCGTATCCCCGTCACAGTCACCGCCCCACTCTCC
>CALLVJ010000293.1 GCA_938010625.1 uncultured Stomatobaculum sp.
CGGTCAAACAGCAGGAGACGAGAGGCGAGCGGATCGTCATTCGCAGGGCGTGAATTGCGGGAAGTGCCGCGAACTGCGGTGTCCTAAAAAAGAAGAGCAGTGCTGCATGGCAACACTGCTCTTCTCCATCCACTAACCGCTTTCCCTCACTGTTCTCTCTCCAGCGTTTTCCACGCTTTCAGGAGTGCACCGAGCGGGAGGCCTACCACATTGCTGTACTCTCCCTCAATTTTCTCGACAAAACAGGCAAAGCGCCCCTGGATGCCATAGGCGCCGGCCTTGTCCATCGGCTCGCCGCTATCGACATAAGCCGCAATTTCCTCTTCATTCATCGGCGCGACATAGACCCTGGTCTCCGTCGCAAACGCTCGTTCTCTCACCTCACCTGCCACGAGAAGCGCTACGCCGGTATAGACCTCATGCGCTCTGCCCTGCAGACTTCGGAGCATGGCGCGCGCCTCTGCCGCGTCCGCAGGCTTTCCGAGAATGGCGCCGTCCCGCACGACTACGGTGTCCGCGCCAATGATCAGCGTTCCCGCGGTCTCAGCCGCGGCGACACAGCCTGCCTTCCGACGCGCTATCTCCCGAACAAAACGCGCGGGGTCCCGCTCTTCCGATTTCTCCGAGACCTCGCTCGGCTTCGCGACCGGGCAGAGCCCGATCTGACGGAGCAGTTCTAAGCGGCGCGGAGAACCCGAAGCGAGCACAATCCGCCTCTCCCAGAGACTCATCAGCGCAGCACCTGATCCCCGTCCTTTGCGACCACATGGGTCTTCACGCCGAGCTGACGCATCCAGCCACGCACTTCCAGTGTGCGCCAGTTGCCACTGTTTAAGCCGCCGCCGTTGTTATTCTCCCAGAGCCAGAGCGGCGTGGGCCAGAGGCAAATGTCTGGTCTCACCATCTCATAGACATTGCGTCCCACGCCCTGCTGGCCGTGATGTGCCATCTGTACAATGTCCGCGCGCAGTGCGCCGGGGTTGTTCGCATAGTCCGCGACGAGCTGATTGCCCGCCTGCACGCCCATGTCACCGAGGAACAGGATCCTCCGACCACTCACATCAAGGCGATACGCGACCGAAGAGTTGTTGATGGAATTCACGCTCGAGAGATAGGGGTTGTTCATCACATGAACCGTGACATCATCGACCGGAATGTCATCGCCCTTGTGCACGGTATGGCGCGCGCTCTCCGGCAGTGTCTCAATGGCTTTCCGGCACTGCTCGACCATGTCGGCGCGGTAAGCCTCGTTGGTCGTATACCAGTCTTGCGGCTGGAAATTATAGTAGATGGCATCAATCTGGATGCCGGAATTCGGATCCTGGAGAATTTTGGTCAGCGCACCCACATGATCCGAGTGCGGATGCGTGATAAACCACGCCGTCACATGGCTGCCCCTCGCGCGGAGCACTTCTTTCAAATGCTCTGTGTCGTTCTCTGTGCCACCGTCAAAGACCATGACCTTGCCGCTCTTGGTCGTGACGACAAAGCTCATCATCTGACTTGCCGAGCGCGGTGCGACCAGCATGAGCTCATCGCCGCCAAAGAGCGTGCTCGTGACCACCCTGGCCTCTCCGGTATTCACGCCCGAGCCGTGGGAGGTCGCCGCCGTGGTCGCCTGCACCGCCGCCGTGCTGCTCTGGCTCGCCGCTGTCTCCGCGGTGCCGACCGCATTCTGGTCGACCACCGCGCCGCCGGAAGTGCCGCTCTCCATCGCGGCGGCCGTGGTCGCCGCCGAAGCGCCGCGCTGCACCACATCCCCGCGCGCACTGCCCGCTGTGAGGGTCACCAGTGCCAGTGTCAAAGCCGCTGTGCGGCGTAATAACTTTCTCATGCTGTCCTGCCTCCTGTTTACTCTGCGCTGTACAGTCCTGTCCGGTCGCCCGTATACTTACCGCCTGGCACTTTGACGCTGCCATCCGTAAGAATTACTTCGTTGACACCATCATACTGGGAGAACGGCACCACTGCCTGGTTGCTGCCCGCCGGAATTGTCATACTGACCAGATACTTTTCCGGCTTTAAGATATCCGCCTCATGGAACACCTGAATGTTGACTGCATACTTCTGATAGAGACCGCCGTAGTTGTCCTCCGTGCTCGCCGCAATCGAGAAGTCCTGCTCCGCGCAGGCATCGTTAAATGCGCGGAGCAGCGCATTCGCGTAACGCACGCCGTCCTCCTCGGTCGCCGCATTGTCGAGCGGCCAGAGCAACTGGATGGTCTTGGTATTCTCATCCACGGCGGTGTCGATGTACTTCGAGAGCGGATAATCGCCTGCATTGTCCTTGATAAGATCCTCGCAGGAACTCTGCGCCTCATCAAAGTTCAGCTGTATGTCATTGCGCAGCTCGGCCGCGCGCGATTCCCCCTGCTGCGCCGCCGCCGCTGAAGCCGCCGCCGACTCGGCGAGCGACCCGCGCCTCTGCCCGCAGGCGCCAAGTAGCGCTGCCGCGCTGAGAAGCGCCAATCCTGCTGTGTACGACCAAACCTGCTTTGTTCTTCTCATAGTTCATTCACCTCTACTCACTTAATTCCGCATTATAGTAAACGCAAAGCTATTTTAACAGCATTTTCCAAACTTTGTCAGAAAAGCTTAAAGTTTCTCTCTTGTCAAAACAAGTTCGGGATGATAAATTGTTCAATATCGGAGGTATAAAGAATAAAAATGAACAAGAGATTATCGCAACGCATTGATTGGATGATTACGCTCCTGCCCTTTCTCCTGATTCTAGCGCTCTGCCTGACATTTTTTACGGTACCTGAGGCCTCCGCCAATGCCCTGAATGCCCTCAGAACCTTTCTCGGCGAAGAATTCGGCTGGTACTATCTGACACTTGGGCTCGGTATCTTTCTCCTGACCCTGTATCTCGCTTTTTCGCGCTTCGGCCAGATTCGCCTCGGTGGTGAGCGCCCCCAGTATTCCTTTTTCCAATGGGGCAGCATGATGTTCACGGCGGGACTCGCGGCGGATATCCTCTTCTACTCGCTCTGCGAGTGGATGACCTATGCGACGGATCCGCATGTGCAGTCGCTCGGCGACGCGCAGGACTGGGCAGGCACCTTCCCGCTGTTTCACTGGGGGCCTGTCCCGTGGGGCTTTTACCTCGCGCTCTCAGTCGCCTTCGCCTTTATGATTCATGTGCGGAAGCGCAACAAACAGAAATACTCGGAGGCCTGCCGCGCGCTCTTAAAGCAACACACCGACGGGATTCCGGGACGGCTCATTGACTTAATTGCAGTCTTTGCACTGATTGCCGGCACCGCGACCACCTTTGCGGTCTCCGCCCCCTTACTCTCCGGCGCAATCTCCGCGATTTTCTCGGTCAGGGACAGCACGGCGCTGACCATCGCGATTCTGCTCTTCATCTGCCTGGTCTACACCATCTGCGCCTACTTCGGCATCCACGGCATCTCGATCATGGCAGCCTCCTGCACCTGGCTTTTCTTTGCGCTGTTGCTCTATGTGCTGTTTCTCGGCGGCATGCCGCGCTACATTCTGGAGACCGGCCTCTCCTCGATTGGAAACGTCGCACAAAACTTCATTGCCCTATGCACCTACACGGATCCGCTCCGGAAGACCGGCTTTGCCCAGAACACGACCATTTTCTACTGGGCCTACTGGATGGTCTGGTGTGTTGCGACGCCGTTCTTCATCGGCAGCATCAGCCGCGGCCGAACCATACGAGAAGTGATACTCGGCGGCTATGCAGCCGGGCTCCTCGGCACCTGGGTCTCATTCATTGTGCTCGGCAACTACGGG
This sequence comes from uncultured Stomatobaculum sp., assembly GCA_938010625.1. Taxonomy (GTDB): domain Bacteria; phylum Bacillota; class Clostridia; order Lachnospirales; family Lachnospiraceae; genus Moryella. The sequence continues at coordinate 3,763 of CALLVJ010000293.1, forward strand.
CTTGGTCTGCAGATGTTCGGAAAAATCAATCTGCTCGCGCTTTACGAACAGAGCGGCAGTCTCTATGTGACAATTTTGACCATTTTGCAGACGCTCCCCGGCTACCGCTTTGTGCTGATCCTCCTCGTACTCGCAATGATTGCCTTCTATGCGACCTCGTTCGACTCGATTGCTGTGGTCGCAAGTTCCTATTCCTATCGGGAGATGTCCGCCGACGAGGAACCTGACCGCAAAATAAAGCTTTTCTGGTCCATTCTCCTGATTCTGCTGCCGATTACCCTTCTCTTCTCCGAGAGCTCCATGGCGAATTTGCAGACTGTCTCGATCATCGCCGCTTTTCCGATCGGCTTCATCATGATTCTGATTCTCAGTTCCTTCTTTGTGGATGCCTCGGCGTACTTAAAAGAACAAGAAAACGAGAATAATCCGTAACCCGTCTGACCTACAAGAAAGGCGCCGCAGTGTTCTGCGACGCCTTTCTGATTTCTCTATTTTTTGTACCGCTATCTTACGCCAGCACCGCCTCGTACTTCTCGCCGACCTTCTTCCAGTCGAGTACCTCGAAAAACGCCTTTACATAGTCCGGGCGCAGGTTTTTATACTTTAAGTAGTAGGCGTGTTCCCAGACGTCGATGCCGAGAATTGGGACAAAGCCCCTGCCTTCCATGAGCGGATTATCCTGGTTCGCACTCGCCGAGACCTCGAGCTCGCCGTTCTTATTTGCCGAGAGCCATGCCCAGCCGGAACCAAACTGCCCAACCGCGAGCGCTGTGAGTTTCTCTTTCAGTGCCTCGACGGAGCCGAACTGTTTCTCGATTGCCGCTGCGAGCTTACCTTCCGGCGCGCTGTGCTTCCCGGGGCTCAGAATCTCAAAGTAGAGATTGTGATTGTAATAGCCTCCGCCATTGTTCCGGAGTGCTTTGCGGCTCGCCTCGTCCTTCACTTCGTCCAG
>CALLVJ010000294.1 GCA_938010625.1 uncultured Stomatobaculum sp.
TCAAGGCCTGCAGAGAGCTAGGCGCGTCGCTTCTGTGAGCTTTCTGACAGTATTTATAGAAAGAGTTGAGATGTTTGATATATCTCAACTCTTTTTTTACTGTCATATATCATTCTTTTCATAAAGAGATTGACAAATCTAATTCGTGAATTTAGAATCACTAAGTTGTAAGAGATAGATTCTTCTAACAGGGAACTTCGAAGGAGGTTTGTATGCTGCCCTTAGCTTTTACGAATGCTGGAGATTGTGTCGAGGTAGTTCGCGTCGGCGGAAATGATGAGGTAAAACAGCATCTGAGTGATCTCGGCTTTGTGCCGGGGGCCTGCGTGACTGTCATTTCAGCACACGGCGGCGATATTATTGTCAATGTCAAAGAATCCCGGCTTGCAATCACGCGGGAGATGGCGCAAAAAGTTCAGGTGCAGCCGGCAGAGAAGAATTGAGTTGCAGGAGAGGAGGCAGAGATGAAGACACTGAGAGACATTCCGGTCGGTGAGAGCGCAGTGGTCGTGAAGATTCACGGGGAAGGTGCGCTGAAACGCCGGATCATGGACATGGGCATCACAAAGGGCACAGAGATTTATGTCCGCAAGGTGGCGCCCCTTGGTGATCCGGTTGAGATCACAGTCAGAGGATATGAGCTTTCGCTCCGCAAGGCGGATGCTGAGATTTTGGAAATGCAGTAAGGAAAGAGGGGGAATACATGGCAATTAAGATTGCACTGGCAGGAAATCCAAACTGCGGCAAGACGACGCTGTTCAATGACTTGACCGGAAGCACCCAGTATGTCGGCAACTGGCCGGGTGTTACGGTGGAAAAGAAAGAGGGACGCTTAAAGGGACACAAAGACGTCATCATTCAGGACTTACCTGGTATTTACTCGCTGAGCCCGTATACGCTGGAGGAAGTGGTCACCAGAAATTATCTGGTGGAGGAAAAGCCGGATGCTATCTTGAATATTATCGACGGCACCAACATTGAGCGAAACCTCTATCTCACAACCCAGATTCTCGAGATTGGTCTTCCGACCGTAGTTGCGGTCAACATGATGGATCTCGTAAAGAAGAATGGCGACACACTGAACTTAAAGAAGCTCTCGGAGGAGCTCGGCTGCCCGGTCGTCGAGATGAGCGCACTGAAAGGGGAGTCCACAAAGGACGCCGCAGAGCTGTGTCTCAAACTCGCAGAGGAGCACAGAAAGGGCGAACTTCCACATGTCTTTACCGGTTCAGTGGAGCACGCGATCGCGCACATTGAAGAGGCGATTGAAGACAAGGTCGATGCCGTGAATCTTCGCTGGTTTGCGATCAAGTTTTTCGAGCGCGACGAGAAGGCGATCGCAAAGGTGCAGATTGGCGCTTCAACGAAGCAGCACATTGAGCAGCACATCAAGGACTGTGAGAAGGAAATGGATGACGATTCAGAGTCAATCATCACAAATCAGCGCTATGCGTATATTCAGAAGATTGTCGCTGACTGTGTGAAGAAGAAGGCTGTCAAGGGTAGTCTCACGACCTCAGATCGGATTGACCACATTGTCACGAATCGCTTCCTCGCGCTGCCGATTTTCGCGTTCATTATGTGGTTTGTCTACTTTATCTCAGTCACTGCGGTTGGCAAGCCACTCACAGACTGGACGAATGAGGTGTTCTTTGGAGAGATTGTGACGAATGCCGCGAACAGTTTTGTCGCGACCTTCCACCTCGCAGATTGGCTCCAGAGCTTGATTGTCGACGGCATCATCGGCGGCGTCGGCACCGTTCTCGGCTTTGTGCCGCAGATGTTCATTCTGTTCTTCTTCCTGTCCTTCCTCGAGGACTCGGGCTATATGGCACGCGTCGCGTTCATCATGGACCGCGTGTTTCGCCGCTTCGGTCTCTCCGGAAAGTCCTTTATTCCGATGTTGATCGGCACAGGCTGCGGCGTTCCGGCTATCATGGCGTCCAGAACCATTGAGAACGAGAAAGACAGACGCATGACCATCATTCTCTCGACTTTCCTGCCCTGCTCGGCAAAGATGGAGATCGTCGCAATGATGGCAATGACTTTCTTCCCGACCAACCACTTTGTGGCACCCGGCATGTATTTCCTGGGACTTGCCATTGTGATCCTTTCCGGCATTGCCTTAAAGAAGATGAACTATTTTGCTGGGGATCCGGCGCCCTTCGTCATGGAACTTCCGGCATATCACATGCCATCCTTCAAGGGCATGATGATTCATGTCTGGGAGAGGGCAAAGGCTTTCATGATCAAAGCCGGAACGATTATTTTCGTGGTCTGCGTGTTCCTCTGGATTCTGATGCACTTTAATACATCCTTCCAGTATGTCGCAGATGATCTCGACAACAGTATTCTGAAAGTCATCGGCGAGGCGATCGCAGTTGTATTCGCACCGCTCGGCCTTGGCACCTGGCAGGCGGCAGTCGCTTCGGTCAGCGCAGAGCTCGCAAAAGAGCAGGCAACCGGCACACTTGGCTTGCTCGCCCATGCGGCATCGGATGGCGAGGCGGATGTCTCGCAGGCAATCTATAATATGTTCAACGGAAGTCAGCTCGCAGGTTTGAGTTTCCTGCTCTTTAACATCTTCGATGCACCTTGCCTTGTCGCGATTGCAACAGCATTTCGCGAGCAGGGACAGGCAAAGTGGGGATGGATTACCTTTGGCTTCCAGATGGGAATTGGCTATGCACTTGCGCTCTGCGTGTTCCAGCTCGGAACGCTCGCACAGGGCGGCAGCTTTACCTTCTGGACCGCAGTCGCAATTCTGCTGGTGCTTGCCGCGCTCTACTTCATCTTCCGGCCGGCGCCGAAGCACGTGAAGAAGGACAATGTGAGTGCTGTCCGCGCAAACGCATAAAGTCAAATGTAAAGTACGCTGACCGGTCTCTGCCGTTTCCTTCGGGAGCAGCAGAGAAGCGGCGGCGGGGATTCATTTCCGTTCCGTCAGGAAAGGAGGAAAATTACAATGAACTTTGCAACTATCGTTGTACTCCTCATACTGCTCGTGTTGGTTGGACTTGCAGTCCGCTATTGCATGAAGCACGGTTCCTGTGACGCCTGCAGCGGTTCCTGTGGCAGCGGCCACGGGCACCATTGCGCGCCAAAGGGCTGTGCGAGCTGCGCACACCTCGAAGAGGAGAAGGCGGCAGTGCCGGAGCGTTTCCGCCTGAAGAAGTGAGTAATGTTTCATCTGTAAGTCAGGAGGTAGAACTATGGTCAAGAATATCATTCGGATTGATGGTATGGCCTGCAGCATGTGCGAGGCGCATGTGAGCGATGCGATCCGGAAGCAGTTTCCGGATGCCAAGAAGGTGAGCGCATCCCACGGGAAGAAGGAGGCGACTTTCGTCACTGAGGAGCCTGCGGATGAGGCGACCGTCAAGAAGATGATTGATGAGACTGGCTACCACTACGAGGGCCTCCGCACGGAGCCCTACGAGAAAAAGGGATTCTTTGGTCTCTTTGGCTGAAATATAGTGAAGAAAAACGCCCGCCCGGGTCATCGGGCGGGCGTTTTTGGCGTGATACGCCTGCCCTGCATTGAGAGTGATTCGGGAGACTGTTTTCCGATGCGGGCGGTGTCGGGGGAAAAAGCAGAAAGAGCTCCCGGCTGCTCTTTCCTCTCCGTTGCGTGGCAATACCGGATAAAATTTGCTACACTGTCGGTGGAAAGAAAGCGAGGTGTCGCCATGACAGAAAAAAAAGAGCTGCGGAAGCGCTGCATCGAGAAGATGCAGAAGAAGTACGGGCTAAAGGTCTA
>CALLVJ010000295.1 GCA_938010625.1 uncultured Stomatobaculum sp.
GCGTCAAGCTTTGGCAGCCCCTCGCGCAGGAAATCGTAGCTTCTTTCTTCCTCCGCCTGCACCAGTCGGCCGTTTTCCGGCGTAAAATCATACGCCGAAAACAGCTCCATGATACGCTCTTCGCTCTCCGTATCCCGCTCGACGAGCAGCAGTTCTGTCACATAGCTCTCTCCGCTGCCCTCTGCCGCCGGAAAAGCCGCACCCGGATAGAGTGCTGCATCTGTGTCATAGCAAACACCGCCGAGCTCTTCTCGCATGAGCCGCGAAAAAATGGCATTGCAGCTCACAAGCACCGCATGGCGGCATCACCCGTTTTTGCGGAGATCCACTCGCGTGTCAATGCCGGGCGCCAGTTCACTGCCGTCATCTTTCTGATAGCGCTGATACTTCTCTGCGAAGAGCTCTGGCTTTGCGTGGCGGAAGCCATAAATCGACTGCTTGACATCTCCGACCAGAAACAGTCGTCCGGTCTCAATCGCGCGGAGCAGCTCTTCCTGTACGCCGTTCGAATCCTGGTATTCGTCGACATAGATTTCTTGAAAGGCAGCCTGGTATTCCCGCGCAATTTCACTGGGATGCCTGTTTCCTGCCGCATCCATCTCCCAAAAGAGGGCCAGGGCTTCGTGCTCGAGATCAGAAAAATCCAGGAGATTCTTTTCCCGCTTCTTTGCCCGGAAACGCGCTGCAAAGTCGCGCGCCAGTGAAACCAGCGTGCGCACAGTCTCGGCGTCCTCCGCCCCGGTCTCTGCATCCGCCTTCCCCTCTATTTCTGCATGTGCCGTGCCAAAGACTTCCACCGGCTTTTTGAGCGCCTTCTTCCAGAAATTACGGCTTTCCTTGACGCGCGCAGCGCAGTCCGGGTCGCTGCCACTTTTGTTGCGCCCAAGCCGCGCATAGTCCCGAAAGGCAGCGAGTGCACGGCGGGCGGAAGGATAATCCGCCGCCTCCCGCAAGCGGATCAGCTTCTCCAGATCGCTCTGCACCGCGCTCTCATAGCCATTCAGTCCGCCCTCTTCGCAGAGCGCCTGCGCCTCTTCTGCAAAATTGCAGAGTTCTGCGCCGAGCTTCCGAAGCTCTTCTGCCATGTAACGCGCCCAGACACGCTCCGCCAAAGCGACCTCCATCTGATCTTCCTCTGCCTCACAGCGCTTAAGCCACTCCTCTGGCCACGGCAAACTCTCTGCGAACTGATAAAGCGCCAGAATTTCCTCGCCGATACCGAAATCTGCTTTGCCCTGCGAAAAAGCCTCCGCAAAGCGGAGAAAGGCAGGGTCTCCCTGCTCATATTGATCCTCCAGCAGCTCTTCCAGCACATCATTTTTCAAAATGCGCAGTTCTTCCTCGCTGCCAACGCGAAAGGCCGGATCGACCGGGAGGCGGTCTGCGTGCTCTCGGAGCACGGTGAGGCAAAAGCTGTCAATCGTCGTGATATAGGCAGCATCCAGCCCGGCAAGCTCCCGCTTGGCGCGCGCCACCAGCCTTCCCTGCCCCTCCCTGAGTGCCTGCTGCAGGCGATCCTCGATGCGACAGCGGATGCGCTCCCGCATTTCTGCCGCTGCAGAACGCGTAAAGGTCATGATGAGCAGCTGGTCAATATCGACCGGATGCTGTAAATCCAGGATTTTCGCGACAATGCGCTCAGTCAGGACAGCTGTCTTTCCACTGCCTGCCGCCGCCGAAATCAAAAGCCGCCGGTCAGTAAGCGCAATGGCTCTCCTCTGTTCTTCGGTCCAACGTGTCATCTGCGCTCCCCCTCTCCCGCTGCGCGGTCAATCTCGGCAAAGACTTCCTCCGCCTTCCGCTTTTTGTTCCGCCGCATTTTGTAGCCTGTAATGTTGGCGTCAAAGGCGCAGACGTCGTGGTAGGGGCAGTAGTCACAACTCGTATGCCCGCCCTCCTCAAGGGGACGCGCTGCGACCGTGCCGCTGAGTATCGCCTCGCCCGCCTCCCGGAGTTTTTCTCTTGCATAAGTCTGCAATTTCAAAAAACGCTCGGTTGACACTGTATTTTCGCCGAGGCGGATTTTTCCGTCGCTGGTTCTGACCGGCAAAAACTCCGCCGCGCCCTCTGCTTCTCCGGCGAGCAGCGCGAGCGCTGTGTCATCGCTGTTCATGAGACCGCTCGGCGTGAGTTCTTTTAACTTTGCCTTCCGGAGCGCCTCCTGCGTTCTGATTTTTTCGAGATCCACAAAGGCATCGCCGATTGGCGCATAGAAAATGGCGCCCGGCAGAATTTTCTTCTCCGGATACTGGCGCTGAAACAGTTCCGTGACCGCAGAGAGATAGATGAGCAGCTGTAACTGCGAACCGCTCAGAATCTTATAAGGCTCCCAGCTCGTAGCCCCCGTCTTATAGTCAACCACTTTCACATAGAGACGCCCCTCGTGTTCTGCAGTATCCACGCGGTCAATGTTACCTCTAAACTGCATGCTGCCGGCGGAAAGTGTCGGTGTGCTCTCCGGCGCTTCCTCGCTCGAAAAGTGCAATTCTTCCGCGAGCGGCTTGTAACTGCCCCGCTTCAGCTGCTCCGCCATCACCAGAATGCTCTGCGCCACAATCCTCGTTAATTTTCTGACAATCCAGCGGTTCTTTGCGCTGTTCCGGTAGAGGCCGCGCACATCTGCTTCGACCGCCTCTTTGACCGCGTCCGCTGCATAGGCGCGAAGCTCTTCTTCGCTGTAGTCCGCCGGACTCTTCTCCTCTGCCGCTGCTCTGCGGAATACCAGCTCAATCGCGCGGTGCGCGAGACTGCCGAGATCCTGTTGGGCAATCTCGAATTCCGGCAACTGCCGGAGATGCAGGCCATAGTTCGCAAAGTGGCGGAACGGGCAGCGAAAGTATTCTTCAACGCGGGTCACCGAACCGGTCAATACCTGTCCGTAGAGCGCGAGCGCAGTCTCCTGAAACAGTTTGCCTTCGGCATAGAGCGCGCAGGCGGCATCTGCAAGCATTCTGGCCTCGGGCTTTCGCTCCTTGGCTGCGGCAAAAGCAGAGAGCAGCGACGCAGCCTCCTCTATCGCACTGCTATTGTCCCCTGTCTCTGCGACCTTTCGCGCCGAGCGGAGCGCCTGAATCAAGGTCTGCTCCGCCTCTGTCTCTGAATAAAACTGCCGCGCTGCCTTTGGCGTTGCCGCGCGAAGTTTCGGGAACATCTGCTCTAAGTGTCGCAGCAAAAACGAGGGGCGCTGCGCCTTGCCACTCCGATCCACGGTCGAATAGCTGATGTGAAGCTGCTCCGCAGCCTCAGTCAGCAGGCGATAGAGATAAAAACGCTGCTCGTAGAGCTGTTCCTTGCTGCCCGGCGCGAGCGTGAGCCCTGCCGTTCGGAGCGCTTCCCGCTCCCGCTCGCTGAGCACCCCCCCCTCTTCACGGCGCTTGGGGAGCGCACCGTCATTTGCCGCAAGCAAAAAGAGCACTTTGACATCGAGAAATCGAGTCCTCGTCAGATCGCCAATCGTGACGCGATCTGCATAGGCCGGAATCTGACCAATGTGAATCTCCTGCAGACCGCTTTCCAAAACGCCCGCCATGTCCGCGCGGGACAGGCGCTCTCCCGCGAGCACTTCCTGCATCTCCCGCAAAATGCGCTGTGTCTCCGGATAGACTTCCGAAAATTCTCTCGCGCGCGGCGCCTCGCCCTGTTCGAGAAAGCGCTCAGCGGCGTGATGCAGTTTTTCTTCTGCGGAGAGCTTCTCCATCAGATTGCTGAGCAGGGTGGCAACCGCCCCAACATCGGCCTCACCGCCCTGAAAGGCATCCCGGAGCGGCAGGAGCAGATTCAGCATTTCCTCCTTGAACTGGTTCAGCGCCTCCATATCGGCGCCCTCAAGCTCCCTCGGACAATAGGAAAACGGCTCCATCAGGCGTTTCAAACTCCGGACACCGGTCAGTGTTACATAATTTTCGAGCAGCGCAGTCAGCTTCCACTGGTCTGTGACCAGTGGATTGTGTAGAAAACGGAAAAAAGTGCGCGGCGAAAAATTCTCCCGGACACAGAGCAGCGCGGCATTCAGAAGTTCCGGCAACGGGTTGGCGCACACCGTCAGATTTTCATCGAGATGCGCGGGGATGCCTGCCGCAAGCAGTGCCTCGGAAAAGAATTCGCCGAGCCCCTGAAAATCTGCGACCACAACTGCAATGTCGCGATAGCGGTATCCTTCGTCTTTTACAAGCCGGAGAATTTGCCTTGAGAGCGCTGCTGCCTCTGCCTCCGGGGACTCGTGCGCCGCGACGGTCAGCGCCTGCACTTCCTCCGAATAGACCGCGCCGTCATAGCGAAGCGCATGGGCGTCGAGAAAAGCGAGTTCCGGCGCCTTGAGACGCGCGGCATCCGAAAAGATATGGTCTTCTCCATGCAGGGCGCGCGCTCTGTCCGCAGTCTCTGTGATGCGGTGCACGTATTCAGTCGAGAGATGAAACAACTCTTCCTCCGGCAGCTGCCGGTAGGGATTCAGCGCAGGGTCGAGCGAAACCACAAAGCGCACATCGCCCGCGACAGCGAGCAGTTCTTCGAGCACGCGGTACTGCAGCGGCGTAAAACCGACAAAGCCGTCCAGCAG
>CALLVJ010000296.1 GCA_938010625.1 uncultured Stomatobaculum sp.
AAGTACCGAAACAGGATAAGGACTGGCGAGCTTTGCACTACCCATTATATCCGAAAGAGCGTCCTTAAAGAACTTGTCCTTGCTGATTTACAGAGGGTGCTATCCTATGTGAAAGAGCATGAACAGGAGTTTATCGAAACCGCCAACGAGTGCAGCGCAAAGGCAGTACAAAAGACGCTGACACAGCAGCGGAAAGAGCTTGACAAGGCGCAGAACCGTATTAACGAGCTGAACATCTTATTCCGCAAGCTCTACGAGGACAACGCTTTAGGGAAACTTTCAGATGAACAATTTGCTTTTCTGACTTCCGGCTATGATGAAGAAAAAAAGACGCTGACCCGGAGGATTGCGGAGCTGTCACAGGAAATCGACAACGCCACCGAGCGCAGCGCGGACGTGAAAAGGTTTGTCGCACTGGTACGCAGATACACCGCCATTACCGAACTGACCTACGAAAACGTCCATGAATTTATTGACCGTATTCTTATTCACGAACTGGATAAGGAAACGAACACCCGCAAAATCGAAATCTTTTATAGCTTTGTCGGCAGAGTTGATACAGGTGACAAGCCTACCGAAAGTATCTCCTATTTCAGACAGATAGGAGCCGACGTAAAGAGTTATGCTATCTAACATACATCAAAAAGAGGTAAGATAACACCCTCTGCAAAAAAGGTATCGTTATCTTACCTCAACAAACATCTGGCTGTCCTCGAGATCCGCACTCGCATTGAGACCAAGCGCCTTTGCATAAATGTTGACAAGCGAAGATTTTCCAGTGCCGCTGAGCCCCGAGAGAATCACGAGATCATTGCACTTCACTGCCGTATGGAAGTTGACAAAGTCGCTCCGCTTATAGTAACAACGGCTCTTCTGCGCATAATATTCCATCATGTCGAAGATCAGCACTTCATTCTTTTCCGTCGTTGCGATTTCCTCGAGTTCCTTTTCATCCAGCTGCTTCTTCAATTCCTGTCCCTGCGCAGTCTCCGCAGCAGCGCACGCCGCATCCTCACTGTTCGCAGGACTCTGTTCTTCATCTGCCTCTGCTGCGGTATCTGCTGCCTCTGCTTCTCTCTGCGCAGCAGCTTCCGCTTCTGCGCGCGCCGCTGCGGCCTTCTGCCGCTCCTCTTCCGCTTCCTTCTCAGCCTGCAGCGACGCACTCTTCAACTGGTTGTCAATCTTCTGGTAGATGTCAGCCGGCACATAGCTCACACAGGGGTTATAGCTGTCGTCGTAGACAAAATTATCCAGATAATCGCTTAGATCAATCGTAAACAGGTGTTTTCCCTGTAGCACGCAGGCGCCGATCGGATCTGTCTCTGCACTGTCAATGCTGCCGACCGCAAACAGTCTTCCATCCTCTTCCCGCCAGAGCACAAATGCGGGTGCCGAGCTCTCAATATCATAGCCGTAAAGACTTCCCAGCTGATCTCCGACCCTGATATTTGCCAAAAATTCCGCGCGGGTATCATAATCCCGATACAGATTCCAATTTCTACTGTATTCCCAGTCGCGAACTTCTTCATTGTTCTTGCTGCAGAAGACCGGCACCGCATAAAATTCCGTATTCTGATCAAAGAGCTTTGGCACCGGCACCAGATGCACATCCTGCATGCTGCGCACTTCCATCCCATTGACATTCTTGGTCTGAACCTTAAAAATAAAAAGCTGATTCATCATGAACAGCTCAAAATTTTCAACGCGCTCCTCATCCCCCTCATAAGTATCATCTGAAAAACCAGGCAGCAGGTTTCCGAAGCCTGTGACAAGCGAAGTCGCAGCGTCCGGCAATAGCAGCGTCTTTACATTATATTGAATGATATTCTTACGGTTAATAAAAATAGAGTTCCGTCCCGACTGATCATACTGCGCCAGCCGTCCAATGTATTCACGATAATTCTTGTTCATTTCTGCTTTTTCTCCTCAACTGTTTTCTTTAGGTCGTCAATGGCAAGTACCTTCAAACTGGTATAAGGCTTGAGTTTTAACTTATCCGAATAGCGGAGCGTTCCGTTCACATTCCAGATTTCTGCATATTCTCTCCAGGGCAGTTTGTCCAGCTCTGTCAAATTCGAACGAAGGTCACAGTTCAAATCCTCTGTCTCCTCGCTGATATCCATGCGCGAAAAAATTAAAATCTTTGGAAGCTTGCTTTTTTCCCGCAGCTGCTTTTCTTCGTACTTTTTAAGCCGCTCCAATTTCTTTTGCAGTTCCTGCTTCTCAGCTTCCACTGCCTTCACTCTGTCCGCAGCAGCCTGCAGTTTTTTCGCATGCACCGCATTCGTCTTCTCAATCTCAGCCTCCATAGCCGCCTTCTCAGTCTCCGCCCGCTTTAACTGCTTCTCGAGATTTCGCTTCTCACTCTTTTCATTGTCAAGCTGTATGCGGAACTCCTGCTTCTCCTCCTTGCTCTGCCTCTTATATGATTGGAACTCCTGCTGCAGCGCTTCGAGCTGCTGCCGAAGCGCTTCTATCTTTTCCCGCAATTTTTTTTCGTCCATAGTTGTCTCCTGGTCTTCTTCCTCTTGCACTGCCGCCTGCCCTTTGCAATCCGCTGCTTTCTGCTCCGTCACGGCTGCCTTGGCACGCGCCACCGCCGCATCAGAGACATCCTTTTTCACCCAGCTGTAGTAAGCGCCTTGTAATGCTGCTTCAAATGCAGGCGAGCGCTCCATCTGCTGAAGCACAAGTGGCAGCGGTGCCAGGTGCGCCCGTTTCTGCGAATAGCCCGGCAGCATATAGCCTGCGGTCTCAAAAACTTTCTTGAAAACCAGCTGCCGCTCCGCTGCCGGTGTCTGTCGCAGCTGGTCCTTGAATGCCTTTTTATCCACAAGCGCTGGTTTTAATGGCTTCTTCCTGCTCAATCTGTTGTGCCTCCTTCTCTTTGCTATGACCTCATTCTGCTTGATTTTCCCCGGTAATGCAATAGACTTCTACACAGGCTTGCATTTCTCAGGCTGAAAAATGCTATCAAATTGCGCAAAACGCGGG
>CALLVJ010000297.1 GCA_938010625.1 uncultured Stomatobaculum sp.
GGTCAACCATCGCGTGACGATGAACCTCTTCATCACGATTACGAACGCAAACTTTGATCGCAAGGCGATTGAGAAGCGCATCACGGACACGCTCGCATGTCGCGACGCACTCCGCAAGGAGCTCTCGGACAGTTCGAAGCTGCCGAAGGCAGCGACCGAGGAGATTCCGGAGAGCGCTTATCCAGAGAGAGCGGCTGAGGTCGGCGTCCTCGCAACCAAGGACGAGGATGTGAGATCCCTCCGCGAGCTTATCACCTACGGGCTCAAAGGTCTCTCGGCGTATACGAAGCACGCGAATGCGCTGCTTTGCGAAAACGAAGAAGTGGATCGCTTTATTCAGGAGGCGCTCGCTAAGACGCTCGACGACAGTCTCACGGTAGATGATCTTGTCGCGCTGACCTTGGAGACCGGTAAGTACGGCGTCGAGGGCATGGCACTCCTGGACGGCGCAAATACTGGCGCGTATGGCAACCCGGAGATCACCGAGGTCAATATTGGCGTTCGCAAGAACCCGGGCATTCTGATTTCCGGCCATGATCTGAAGGATCTTGAGATGCTGCTTGAGCAGACCCAGGGCACCGGCGTCGATGTCTACACGCACTCCGAGATGCTTCCGGCGCATTATTATCCGTTCTTCAAGAAATATCCGAATTTCGCGGGCAACTACGGCAATGCGTGGTGGAAGCAGAAGGAGGAGTTCGAGACTTTCAACGGACCGATTCTTATGACCACGAACTGCCTGGTTCCGCCGAAGGACAGCTACAAGGACAGAGTTTGGACGACCGGCTGCGTTGGTTTTCCAGGTCTCAAGCACATTGATGCGCCGTACGGCCAGGTTAAGGATTTCAGCCCGATCATTGAGCAGGCAAAGCAGTGCCCGCCGCCGACTGAAATTGAGACCGGCAAGATTGTCGGCGGTTTCGCACATGCGCAGGTCTTTGCGCTCGCGGACAAAGTGGTCGATGCCGTGAAGAGCGGTGCGATCACAAAGTTTATTGTCATGGCAGGCTGCGACGGCAGAGCAAAGAGCCGCGACTACTACACCGAGTTCGCCAAGGCGCTGCCGAAGGGCGCTGTGATTCTGACTGCAGGCTGCGCGAAGTACAAGTACAACAAGCTGAACCTCGGTGACATCAACGGCATTCCGCGCGTGCTCGACGCAGGTCAGTGCAACGACTCCTACTCGCTCGCGGTCATCGCCCTCAAGTTGAAGGAGATCTTTGGCCTCGACGATGTGAACAAGCTCCCGCTTGCCTACAACATCGCATGGTATGAACAGAAGGCAGTCATTGTACTCCTTGCGCTTCTCTATCTCGGCGTGAAGAACATCCACCTCGGACCGACATTGCCGGCCTTCCTCTCACCGAATGTCGCAAACGTGCTGGTCAAGAACTTCGGCATTGCAGGTATCGGCGCCGTCGAGGACGATATTGAGCTCTTCTTCGGTAAGGAAGCCTGAAATCATTCGCAGAAATCCAAGAAATCCCTCTTTTTCAAAGCAGAAGGCGATGGAC
>CALLVJ010000298.1 GCA_938010625.1 uncultured Stomatobaculum sp.
GAGCCGTGGGCAGCTCACAGAAAAGCTCGCCAGCAATTCGAATGCGGAGATGCGGCATACGACCGGGTTTCTCATGCGGACGGCGTCGGCGTCAAATGCTGTTTTTCGGGCGAGTCCCTCCGAGGCGTTGTCTCAAAGTGACCGGCAGTTCTGGCAGCGGGAGCGCAAACAACTCGCGAGCACATCAAATGCGACGCGAGCAGCCTTTGAGGCGCTGCAGGGGGAACTCACGCAGGAGATGGCTTTTCCAGAGGAAGCTATGAAACAGATTGTCGCAAACGACATGGTCGCTGCGATGCGGCAGCGGCGCGAGGCGACCCTCGCGGAAATTCGGCGGCAGAGCGAGGTCTTCTTGCATGCAATGTTTTCTGCCGAGCAGACAGAGGCCGATGGCAGAGCGCGCCGCGCCGCGCAGCGCGAGGCAGTGCGGAAAGAGCGGGAACAGCTCCATGCAGGCTTTTACGAAGAGGAAAAGGAACAGCGCGAGGTTAAGCAGCGCGCTCTGCAGTACAGTGAAGCGCTGTGCCGCGCGTTTACAACGGCGGAGAAGGAAAGCGAGGCGCGCGTCAAGGCGGCTTTTGGCAGCCTGCAGGAAAAAATCAGTGCAGGAACAGCGGAAAATCAGCATCTGTTCAGGAGCTTTTCCAAAAAGTTGCCGTATACGCGGAATGGTAGTCTGCCGAATAAGGAGAGTTATGAAAAGATGGCAGCACCGCTCCAGTTACAGGAAGAAAAGGGCGCGGAAGCGGTAAGGGTGACAGAGATGACGTCGTCACAGTCGCGATCAAGTGCAGCCCGCACGTCCAGAACCCTGCCGCGCTGGCAGGCGGCGACGGCAATCTTCTCTCTTTTATCCGGTTGCGGTATGAGTCTGTTTGCGCGGAGAAGGAGCTGAGGGCGGCGATGGAAATTATGATTACAATCCGAGAACAAGGAAAGGAGGAGACCTTGATTCTGGACGATGGCCTGGTTATCCGGGAGGCACTCCGCCGCCTCGCCGCAAAGGGAATATACAGCGGGCGGGCGGCGGGCTGCTGTTATGTGCGCTCGCGCCTCTGCCGTGAGGTGCTCTGCACGGTGCAGTCTTTTGCGGCGGCGCGCATTGTGAGCGGAGATGAGCTGGAACTTATTTGAGGAGGAGAGATGGACGGAACAAGACGCATCTTTGTCCGGAATTCAGAGCCCCACGCGGAGAGAGAAAAGAGGGGATTGCTCGCCGTGAGCAATCCCCTCTTTTGTCCCTGCAGGGTAGAGGAGGCAGAGAATGGATTCTTCTTCTGCTTTGCTATGAAAGAAGACTGGCAGGATTTTACGGGAGCATCAGCGCTGGAGACAGAGGAGAAGTTCCGACTGCTTGCAAACTGCGCGGCGCTCGAAGAACTCTGTGCGCACTACCAGTTTGCGCTCACACCGGAGAACCTGGTTTTTGACCGGAATTTGTGTCCGCGCGTTCTGGTGCGGGATGCAGAGACAGGAGAAGCCTCTGCCGAGGCATTTTTTCGCGCTTACCGAGCACTCGTGGCAGCCCTGCTCTCAAGAAAATATGCCTATGCGGATTTTTTTGCTGGGGGAGAGCGGTTACTCCGGGCGGAAAAAACGCTGACAGGTCTTGCTGCGCAGACAAGTACCAAAGAACTCTGTAACTTTCTGCTGACGCAGTGGAAAATCGAGCAAAAAAGGCGCCGGGAGACAACAGTGCAGGTTCCGCGGCAGCAGGTTCTTCTGACCCGCATTGCGCTGCCCCTGCTCTCAGCTGCCCTGTTAGCGCTAACAGGCAGTTTTTTCTACTGGTATCGCATCCGCTTTCAGAAGGCAGAGCGACTGATTGCGGCGATAGAGGCCTATCTCCGGGAAGATTATCTCGCAGTCGGCGCAGCGCTTTGCGGCATGAAGCCGGGAGAGCTGTCAGCGGAGGGAAGATATATGCTGGCGCGCGCCAGTGTCTTTACAGAGGGACTGAGTCCTGTGCAGCGCGAACATGTTTTGGCGGGGCTACATCCAAGGAGTGACGAGGAGACGCTCCGCTTCTGGATTTTCATCGGGCAGAACCGCTTTGCTGAGGCGCTTGATATGGCAAAACGGCGCAA
>CALLVJ010000299.1 GCA_938010625.1 uncultured Stomatobaculum sp.
TATCACCCTGCGCAGTGCTGCTTCCCTCCACCGCGCTGCTGTCCGTCGTCTGGCTTTCTGTCTGCGCGCCGGTGCCAGTCTTACTTCCGCAGGCACAGAGGCCAAGTGTCAGCGTCACCGCCAGCACCAATAAGCGACCATTTTTCTTCTTCATAAGAAATCCTTTCTCAATCGGACGGTTCGCGATGCTGTTTCCAGAACATTCCAGCAACTGAGCCTATCGTGTGCCAACTATACCCTATTTTTTCTCCACCTGCAATGCAGCGTCCGCTCTATCGCACCCGAAACCTCCTCTCCTCTGTCTCAATCGGAATGCTTCGAACGTTCATATTCTCAATTCTCACATAGCTCCCCCGCTCAATCTCCTGAATCACCTCGTCAATCTGTTCCTCTGTGCCCTGAATTTCCATGCTGACCGAACCATCCTCTTCGTTTCGCACCCAGCCCGTAGCACCGGCAAATTCGGCTGCACACTTCGCCCGATAGCGGAATCCAACACCCTGCACCTGTCCATAAAATGTGATTTGCTTCCGTATCATATCTGACACTGTCTCCCGCTTCACAGAATCGTTTCCATCACAGTCTCTTTGGGACGCATTCCCATCACAAGTTCCTCCCTGGTTCAGCGTGCGATAGAGCTGTTCCTGACTCATGCCTCTTCTTCCTCGGTATAGGTCCGCTCAATGTCGATGCATTGAATGTAGACCCCGCAGACTTTCTCCTGACTGTCAAAACCAAAGTAGACCGGATAGTAGCCATCTCCCCAGCCGCTCGTAAATATGGCAACGCTCGCCTCTGTCCCTGGCACAGTCCAGTTCAGCCAGTCGCCGCCCTCTCTCTGGTACTTCGGATGCGCCAGAACATTTTTCTGCAGCTGCTCTTCGAGCACATCCGAATAGAGATCAAAATCCTCGTCTTTTTGTTCCGCCGCCTTCACATAGGCAGAGCAGGCCGTCTGCGTAGCCAGATCGGCAACGCAGGCCAT
Source organism: uncultured Stomatobaculum sp. (assembly GCA_938010625.1). GTDB lineage: Bacteria > Bacillota > Clostridia > Lachnospirales > Lachnospiraceae > Moryella. Next base: position 986 of record CALLVJ010000299.1, read on the forward strand.
GCCTGCATCGACCCCAAATCCAAAGTAAGAGCCCTCTTCAAGCTCTCCTTCAAGCCGCTCCTGCCCCGTCACAGCGAGCTCGTAGCGCACTGGCTTCTGTTCGCTGACTGCCAGCTTGGCGCAGGCATAGCGGTCTCCATATTTTTCGCTCGGCACCACACAGAGCCTGACCGGATAGCTTCCGGTCGGAATGGTCTGCAGATAGGGCTCTGCATCGCCGAGCGAGACAAACGGATCGCAGGCAATCAGCTGCCCAGTCGGAATCTGCAACTCGCCAATTTCGAGGACATCCACTTTCTGTGTTCCGATTCGCTCTTCTGTAAAATAGCTGTCCAGTCCCACATTGCTGTCCAGAATATGCCGGACCGCCTCATACTGTTTCATCCACTCTGCTGTTGGCATCTCGTTTTCTCCTCTCAGCGCTTCCCCGAAGCGTACTCTCCCATGTTGATATCCAGCACTTCGCGCACCGGCTGCACCAGTGCATCCTCATAGCGGCACTTCCACTGCACGGCCTCGCTCCGCCTGCCATTTTCTATGCCGTCCACCGTATCGCCATCTGCAATCGTATGGCCGCTGTTCAAAAGATAGGCGGCCACATCATAGGCGTGATTTACGATCTGATTTGGATTTATCCTGTGGAAATGGTACTGCAGGTCTGGCAAAAACAATGTGCTCATGCCCACTGTATCGACCAGCATGTCCCCGCTGTTCTGCACATTGAAAAAGCGCGCATTGACTCCAAAGAAAATAAAACGGTTCAGACCCTTCATCCCGTGCTCTCTGGCATCCCCTGCAGTCAAAAGTTTGCCAGAGGACGGAATATAGACGGCCTCGCAGGAGGGATAGAGTTCGAGCAGCGCCTCCAGAAAATCACTGTCGAGCGCCGCGCGCTCTTCAGCCGGGAGTGCTCCCGCGAGCATATCGGTCGCGAGCACCTGGTACTTGCACGCTTCCAAAATGCGCTCCCGGTCTGTCTGGCAGTCCCACATCTGACTCCGGAGGAAATCATCAATCTCCTCGCCATGAAAATCTGTGCATCCTGTCAGTATAAGCTGCACCGGCACCGTCTGATCCTTAAACTCCGCAATATAGTCGAGCGCCGCAAAGCCCACTGTCTTTCCGTTATGGCAAAAGCACTCTGTCTTGCCAACATGCTTCTCGATGACAGCGCTCATCTGATCGCGCGGCGGCATGTCCACCGGCTTCCGAAACAGGAGCTCTATCACAAAGGGACCGCCGGGTCGCACAGTCTGTTTCTCATCCAAATCCTGTCGAAATGCTTCTTCGCTCATATTTTCCTCCCGATCAGAGCAGCGCCGGATGCTCTTCTGCAGATAGAGCACACAGTCCCGGTTCCGGATTTCCTGTGTCTCGCAGTAGCGGATAAAATCCGGATACCAAAAAGAGCCGCAGAGCGAAATAAGGGCTCGCACTGCGGTCTCATGAACCATGCTATAAGCAGCCGCCAGACCGCCGAGAGAATAGCCGCCATAAGCCACTCTCCCGACATCCACCGGTTGCTCTGCCAAAAGTTCCGGCAAAACTTTTCCAAAAAGTTCCCGATGACAGACATCCGCTCCATCGCCAAAGGCAGGGGCATTCGCGCGAAATGCGCTGTGCGGCCAGGGCGTGAAGTCTGTCGTGCGCTCAGCCGAGACGATTGAGAGCACAAGCATGTTGCTTACTTACTCTTATGCTCAATGATGCTTACAACAAAATCATAAACCCGCTTTGTCGATGGAATATTGAGCCGCTCTTCCGGCGTATGAATGTCCTTCATATCCGGTCCCATCGAAACTGCGTCGAGATTCTTGATTTTTTCCGAGAATATACCACACTCCAAACCCGCGTGGACAGCCTGTACTGAGAGTTCTTTTCCAAAAAGCTCGCGGTAGATGTCGGAGATTTCATCGCGGAATGGAGACTCCCGCACGTATTCCCACGCCGGATATGTGCTGTGCACGAGCGCTGTCGCCCCAAAGCAGCTGCTGACCAATTCCAGCCTGTCGACCACTGCCTGAAATGCCGTCGCAACCGAGCTTCGAACAGAGTAGCTGAGTGCGAGCTTGTCTGCCTGCAACTTTGTGATACCAAGATTCACCGAGGTCTCAACCAGCCCCTCAATGTCAGCACTCATCCGCTGAACGCCATAGGGCAATGCTGCCATGAGCCCCAGAACCTTTTTGCTGCACTCTTCCGTGAGCGCCTCTTCTCTGCTGCTGTCTGCAATCGTCGCCGTGAGTGTGAGTGCCGGATCTGTCGCTGCATACTCCCTCCGAAGCACAACTTCTTCCGCCTTCACAGCCTCGCGAAAAGCACTCGTGCTGACACTGTCTGCGAGCACCAGTTCTGCGCTCGCCTCACGCGTAATCGCATTGTACTTGGCGCCGCCTTCTAGGTACACCAGACGGAAGGCATAGTCTTCCCGGAGAGTTGTCAGAACCCGCGCGAGTAACAGCGCCGCGCTGGCTCTGCCCTTTCCGATTTCCATGCCGGAGTGACCACCCGTGAGACCTGTCGCCACAATCCGGATGTGCTCACCCTGCGCCGCGCTCCGTTCGACCGGTAAGCTGATATCCACATCGCCGCCGCCCGCGCACCCAGCCAGCGCAATGCCCTCCTCATCGGAGTCCAGATTCAGCATCCGCTTGCCCTTCAGCATCGACACATCAATTGTATGCGCGCCGCTCATATCGGTCTCTTCCGAGACCGTACAGATAAATTCAAGGCGCGGGTGCTTTAGGGTGGGCGAATCGAGCAATGCGAGCGCATAGGCGAGTGCCACGCCGTCGTCTGCGCCGAGGGTAGTACCTCTTGCCCGGAGCCAGTCGCCGTCAATGTAGAGGTCGAGACCCTCTTTGGTCATATCCTTCGGGCAATCCGCCGTTTTCTCCGTGACCATGTCCATGTGTCCCTGAAGTATAATCGGCGACTCACTCTCATAGCCAGCAGATGCCTCTTTGATGATAATCACGTTGTGCTTCTCATCGGTATAATGTTCCAGCCCTCTTTCCTCAGCAAAACGCTGCAAAGATTCGCTGATTTTTTCTTCATGATGAGAGGGCCTTGGAATCTGCGCAATTTTCTCAAAAAAAGCAAATACTTCCCTGGGTTCCAGCTCATTGCATACAGACATTTTGCACCTCTTTCCGTCCTGCGTATTTATCCGATGTTCCATGTTCACCAAATGGCAGCACCCTGCATCCAGACCGTTCCCTTAAACCGCCTTCCCACCTTGGGCTCTCCCTGTAAATCCAAAGTATTGATATAGACATGAAAGGGAAGATCATGAGAGCGTATCCGAAAATCCCAGATTAATTCGCCGGTTGCCAGATTCTTCCGCTGGCTGATCTCTCGAATCTCTCCGACCACCACATAGAGGTCACACTCAATTCCATCTGGCATGAAGCAGGAATCCACAATTGAATAAATATCCTCTTGGCGCAAACGCCGATTGACAGATTCATAGAGACGCAGGTCGCTATTGGTCAGACTCTCCATTGCGCTCTCATCGCCTTCTTTTGCAGCACTGATCATTCTGGCGCGCTCTCTTTCTGTGGTATGCAGAAGCTCTCTCTGACGTTCACTTTTATAGACTGGCAATAGAATTCTGCCGTCCCGGCTGAGACCACCAATTGTCACTCCGCGCGGCAGGCTGTAATGTGCTCTGGCACGCTGCTGCCGATATTCTGCCACATTGGTCAGGCGGAATATCAGACTGATTCCAATCCTCATATCGTCAATGAGGCCGGAATAAACCTCATTGTCCACATGACGCTCTATCATACACTCCGCTGTCGAAGTAATCTCGTCGGCATCAATATAGGGCAGATAGCGCTCCCAGATGAGCTTGCCGTCATCCCTGACATAACCGCCCAACGCAATGCCAAGGCGTTCGCCGAGTGGCACGCGGAGCTCCCAGAGCCTGTCGCCATTTCGCATTGCGATGTGGTGAATGGCTTCCCGATGGTGGAGAAGCAGCTCATCCAGAATTTCTCTGGCCTCCCTGTCACTGTCCACTCTTGCATAGCCCACTGTCCGAAAAAATCTGTGCATGCTTTGATTCCTGTAAAATCCCTTTCGCGCATTTCCGCTCTTTTAGAAAATGCGCCAGCCGCAAATAAAGTTTCTCTCCCACCAGCCGTTCAGGGAGCGATGCACCACTCTTCCGTTCGAAGAACTCGCATCAATGACGCCGCCGCCACCTGCGACAATGCCAACGTGTCCGGAAACTACAATGATATCGCCTGCCTGCAGTTCTGAATAGCTGTTGATTCTCTGCCCCCTGCCAGAACTCGCCCAGCCGCCGGAAGTCATATAAGACTGGCTCACGCCCGAATGATTCAGACACCAGTAGACAAAACCAGAGCAGTCAAACGCGTTGTCACCCTTGGCCCCCCAGACATAGGGCGTACCGAGCTTGGAACTTGCGCCGCTGAGCAGCGTGCCCACCGAGCCGCTGCCCGAATAGGTGTAGCTGGAGGAGCTGCCACCTGACGAACTGAAACCGCCATTCTTTTTCCCGCCGTTTTTCGGCTTGTCATTGTTCTGTTTCGGCGTCTTTGTCTTCGGCTTCGGCGCCGGCTTCACCACATCATTGCTCGTGAGCTTTGCCATTGTAGACGCGCCGACCATACCGTCCGCCGAGAGACCGTTCCGCTCCTGGAAGGCTTTGACCGCATTCTTGGTCGCTTCCCCGTAGTAGCCGGTCGCGAGCTGCTTGTCGAGATAACCCCACTTACTCAGGAGTTCCTGCACTTTTTCCACCGAATCACTCTCATCGCCGAGTGTCAGCCCAAACGGCTGCGCATTGGGACTGTTCAAGGCATCGCGGGTGCCCGGCCCCAGATAACCATCGACCACCTGGTTGTTCCGACTCTGGAACTCCTTAATAGCCATGACTGTGCCAAGACCAAAGTTGCCATCGGCCTCACCAGTCAGATAGCCGAGCTCCTTCAACCGCTGCTGTGCCGCCATGACAATGTCGCTCTTTTCGCCGTAGACAACCATGTTCGGCTTCACCTCGTCCGAGTAGATGAGGTTCATGGTCTTAAGTCCCACCTTGCCGTCATCGCTCAAACCGTTCATCTGCTGAAACTTCTGAACGGCGACCAGGGTCTTACTGTCATAAGTGCCGCTCACATCCGTGGTCTGCGCGAGATACCCGAGCTGATACAGGCGCTGCTGCAACGTCTGTATATCCGTGCCGCTGTCTCCCTCCTGCGCCGTATAATAATGCGCATTTTCATCCATAATGGCCTTCAGAGTCGATGCGCCGACAATGCCGTCCTGCGGCAGCTTGTTTTGCCGCTGATATACCTTTACCGCTGCGGCCGTCACCTCGCCGTAGTAATCTGTCGGCTCATCGTTGTCCATAAAACCAAGCTGCATGAGACGCGCCTGCAGATCTTTGACAATCCAGTTTCTCGTGCCGATGCGGATAATTTCCGGCGCAGGCTCCGTAGTCGGTACTGCGAGATCCATGTCCGGGAACTGTGCGCCACCGGGCGACACAGCCAAAATATCGCCATTTGCTGTCGAAACAGCCCCATCTGCGCTGCTCTCCGCTGCCGCGCTGATCGCTGTACTTGTCTCTGCCCCCTCCACTGTGCCCGCTGCACTTTCTGTGTCTGAGCTGCTTTCTACACTCGCTGCGCTCTCCTTCGCCGTCTCACTGCTCCTGCCGGTTTTACCCTGGGAGCAGGCAGTCAGCATCGCCGCTGCGAACACCAGCGCGAGCGCCTGCTTCTTCAAAACTCTTCGTCTCATGTCCTGTCCTCGATTTTATGTATGAAAACGCGGGGATTCCCGCGGAAAATAAATTGTAATATATTCTTGTTCACGCCTGCAATGTGCGCGCCAGTTCGGCAAACTGTGCAAGCGAGAGCACCTCGCCGCGCACCGTCTCTGAGAGCCCCATCGCCTGCAGTGCGGCTATACACTTGTCTCGCGCAAAACCTGCATTTTTCAGCCCATTAACCAGAGTTTTTCTTCTCTGGTTAAACGACGCCCGGATAATGCGGAACAGAAACATCTCATCCTCTGCCTTCACCGGTTTTTCCCGATATTTTTTGAGGCAGATGACAGCTGACCCGACCTTGGGACGCGGCAAAAAACAGTGCGGAGGCACATTTGCCACAATCTCTGCCGCGGCATAGTACTGCACAGCGAGCGAGAGCGCGCCATAGTCCCTGCCACCTGGCAACGCCTGCATGCGCTCCGCAACCTCTCGCTGCACCATGACCGTGATGCTGACAATCGGCAGTCTGCTCTCCAGAAGTTTCATCAGAATCGGTGTCGTAATGTAGTAGGGAAGATTCGCGACAACCTTAATCTGTCTGCCGCCGAGCTTTTCCGCGATTGCATCAAGATTCTGTTCCAGAATATCGCCCTGCAGAATTTCCACATTTTCATAGTCCGCGAGGCTCTCCTGCAAAATCGGAATCAATGCGCGGTCAATCTCAACCGCAAGTACTTTTCCGGCCTGTTCAGCGAGACGCTGGGTCAGAGTTCCTATGCCCGGACCAATTTCCAGCACGGCGTCTTCTTCTGTCAGCTCTGCTGCAGCCGCAATTCGATCCAACACATGGCTGTCAATCAGAAAATTCTGTCCAAACTTCTTCTGAAAGCGGAACTCTGCGTGGCGCTGTAAGAGCGCAATCGTATTTTCCGCTCTTCCGAGATCTGCCATCAGCCCACCTCTTCGTTTGCGAGTTTAGGGAAACAGCGCAGCGCATTTTCTTCGGTGACGCGCTGTACCTCTTCTGCGGAAATCCCCCGGAGGCGCGCAATCTCTGCCGCAATCCAGGACAGATTTCTTGAATCATTCCGCTTGCCGCGATTCGGCTCTGGCGCGAGGTAAGGACTGTCTGTCTCGAGCAGAATGCTCGATAGCGGCACAGCCGCCGCGACCTCTTTCATCTTCTTGCCGTTCTTAAAGGTCACAACACCGCCGATGCCGATGTAAAAGCCGAGTTCCGCATAGCGGCACGCGAGCTCGGCACCGGAGGAAAAGCAGTGAATCACCCCGCCGATGCCGCGCGCTGCTGCGCGCTTCATCTCATCAAAGGTGTCCTGTGCTGCCTCTCTGGAGTGAATGATCACCGGAAGTCCGGTCTCCGCCGCGAGATCCAGCTGGCGCTGAAACCAGATCTTCTGTACATCCCGCACCGGCTCTTCATAGTGGTACTCAAGCCCAATCTCACCGATTGCAACGACTTTCGGATGCTTTGCGAGTGCCGCAAAGTCTCTGAGAACCGTTTCATTTAACTCTTCGACATAGTTCGGATGCGCGCCGAGTGCTGCATATACCCAAGGGTAACGCTCTGCGAGCTTAAGCCCCGTATAGCTCGATTCGACCGAAGCGCCCGCGTTAATGACCTTCCGGATACCGTATTCTCTCAAGTTTTCAAGCAACGCATCCCGGTCCGCATCAAAGGCTTCGTCGTCATAGTGTGCGTGTGTATCTAAGAGCATCAGCAGATCTCCGCGCCGGAGGCCACACCTTCCATCATCGTTGTCATCAGGCTCAGATTTCCTTTTTCATCTGCCGCTGAGAGCAGCATGCCCTGCGACTCCATACCGGCAAGACGCGCCGGCTTCAAGTTCACGATTGCCATGACCTGCTTGCCGACGAGCTTTTCCGGCTCCGGATACCATTTTCTGATACCTGAGAGAATCTGAATCTGCTTGCCGCCGCAATCCAACTGAAAGCAGAGCAGTTTCTTCGACTTCGGCGCTTTCTCGCACTTTAAGACCTTACAGACGCGGAATTCGCACTGCGCAAAGGCATCGTACTCCACTTCCGGCTTTGCGGGAATCCGCACATCCGCTGCTGCCTGTGCTTCCTCGGTCTTCTCTGCCTCCGCGGAAGCTTCTTCCGCCGCAGCGTTCTCCGCATTCAGCTTTGCCTCGACCTCCTTCGGATCCAGCCGGCGGAACAGAATCTCTGCCTCAGCCGCTACCTTATTGCCCGACGGATAGAGACCGAAGCTCGTCATCTCCTCGATGTCCCGCTTCTCCGTGTTGAGCTCCTTCAAAATCTTCTCGGAAGTCTCCGGCATGAAACTGAAGAGCAGCGATGCACCGATGGTCAGCGCCTCAGTCAAGTTGTAGAGCACAGTCTTCAGTCTCTCCTGCTTTGCCTCGTCTTTTGCGAGCGCCCAGGGCAGGGTCTCGTCGATATATTTGTTGCAGCGCTTGAAGATATTCCAGAGCTCTGTCATTGCATCGGCGACGCGGAGCACATCCATCTTCTCCTGCACCTTTTTCACCGAAGCGAGCACCGTCTCTTCAAACTCTGCGTCGAGCGCTGTTTCCTCTGCCGTAAACTGTGCTGCCGTCTTTTCGACCACGCCTCCAAAGTACTTGTTGGTCATCGCAATTGTGCGGCTCACCAGATTGCCGAGCACGTTGGCAAGATCGGCATTGTAGCGCTCTACCATGAGATCCCAGCTGATACTACCGTCGTTCTCGAACGGCATCTCGTGCAGACAGAAATAGCGCACCGGGTCCACGCCGAAAAAGGCAACCAGGTCATCGGCATAGAGCACATTGCCCTTGGACTTTGACATCTTGCCGCCGGCCTGTAAAAGCCACGGATGACCAAAGACTTGCTTCGGCAGCGGTTCACCGAGCGCCATCAGGAAGATGGGCCAGTAGAGCGTGTGAAAGCGTATGATATCCTTCCCGATCAGATGGAGATCCGCGGGCCAGTATCTGTGGAAGCGCTCCGAGGAATTCCCGTCCACATCGTAGCCGAGGCCGGTGATATAGTTCGTGAGCGCGTCCAGCCAGACG
>CALLVJ010000300.1 GCA_938010625.1 uncultured Stomatobaculum sp.
GGATGTGACCGGTCACGAGAATGCAGACCAGACCGCCGAGTGGCAGTGCAATCAGCGGATCTACCGAGATTTTGGCAATTGGGCGAAGTGCGAGAAGAATAATTACTGTCAGCGGTCCCGCAAACGCCTGCAGGGCACTCGGGAGCTTTTCGGACGGTGCTGCCTCGAGATCATTCTGTGAGATGCCGTCGCCCTTCCGCTTTGCGAGCAGCGAGGCGAGCAGTATAGTCACGACAAGCGCGCAAATCGCCGGGACAATGTTTTTCATCATCACAGCGGTGAGATCAAGCTTGAATGCCTCGGTCACTGCAATTGTATTTGGGTTCGGTGAGATGATGTTGCCGGCTTTGCCGCCGCCAATCATCGCGAGCAGAATGCCGCTCTTCGAGAGGCCGGCGCGCTCGCCAATCGCGAGAGCAATCGGTGCGACTGTGATGACCGCAATATCAATGAAGACACCGACTGCGCAGATAATCATCGCAGCGATTGCGAGTGCTGCAATCGCGCGCTTTTCGCCGATCGTGTCGACAATGGTCTCAGCGATTTTCTGCGCCGCGCCTGTCTTGATCAGAGCACCGGCGAGAATGCCGCTGGTCAGAATGCGGAGCACCGAAGACATCATGGACCCGGCACCGCCAACCATGGTCGAAACCGTGCCCGACAGCCCGCCGCCGCCGATCAGACCACCGATTAATGCGCCGAGAATCAGACTATAGGCGGGCTGTACTTTTTTGACAATCAGAAAGATTGCGATGATCAGACCGAGCAGTGCGCCAAGAGTTGTAAATTGCACATCCATAGTAGGTTCCTCCAGTGTTTAATTATTATCGAAGCAGAAACAGCCGTATGGCTTGTTCTACTGTATCGATCATATTTTGTCTCGCTGTCTCCGGTTCCATAGCTTCCGCGAGTGTCGAGATGCGGCGCAGAATTGGGAAAAAAGCGTCGATGCCGTGCGCATTGCAGGCCACAGCATCGGGGGTAACTGCTCCCGCAAAGGCAATTACAGGCTTCTGAAAGCGCTTTGCAATCTGCGCGA
>CALLVJ010000301.1 GCA_938010625.1 uncultured Stomatobaculum sp.
CATCCCCGACTTTGACAATCGCCTTTGCCGGAGCACCGATGTGCTGTGAGAGGGGATATACCATCTCGCCGGAGGTCGGTTTCAGCACTGTGACAGCTCTGTCCATTGAGAGTTCCTTGCCCTCAAACGGATGGACGCCACCTCGAAAAGTTGCCAATCCCATCTGACTACCCTCTTTCTTTCAGATTTCAGTTACTATGCGTTAATATTATAACATGCCGATAACGGCTAAATTAGGAAAAACCACGCAAAGCGTGGTTTTTTTTTCATACAAACATTGCATTTCTCACATTCGCTCCGGCACTTCCATGCCGAGCACACTGAGACAATGCTCAATGACCGTCTCTGCGGTCGCAATCAAGGCGAGATAAGCGCGCTTTTTCTCTTCATCTGCCTCCTGCAAAATGCGCACGGCATGATAGAAGGAGTTGAAATGATTTGAGAGTTCATAGAGATACTGGCAGATGCGGTGCGGCGCGAGCTCCTTCCAGGCGCCGCGCATGATCTCCGGATAGCGCGCGAGATCAAGGAATATCGCCTTTTCGCTCTCACTTTCTGCCGGGCGAAGATTGGCCGCCGCAATTGCCGTGCCTCCCTGCTGTGCATACTTTTTCAGAATCGACTTGATGCGGACAGCTGTATAGAGAATGTAGGGGCCGGTGTTGCCCTCAAACGAGGCAAAGCGCTCGAGATCAAAGACATAGTCCTTCGCCGACTGGTTCGAGAGATCAGCATATTTCAGCGCAGCGAGAGCGACCATCTTCGAAGTCCTCTCCGCTTCCTCGGGCGAAATCTCCGGATTCTCGGCAATGCGGGTCGAGACTGCGTCCCGAATTTCACGAATCAGGGTCTCAAGGCGCATCACACCGCCCTCACGCGTCTTAAACGGCTTCCCGTCCTTGCCGTTCATCGTGCCGAACCCGATGTAAATCAGCTCGTGCTCCGGCGGGACAATGCCCGCCTTTCTCGCGACGCGGAAAAACTGCGTGTAGTGCAACTCCTGGCGCTTATCTGCGACATAGATATAGCAGTCCGGCGAGAGCTCTGCCTCTCGGTCAATGAGGGTTGCGAGATCACTGGTCGCATAGAGCGCAGCGCCATCCGATTTCCGCACGATGCAGGGCGGCAGTTCCTTCCTGTCACCAGGCTCTGCAATGTCCACGACAAGTGCGCCCTCGGAGTTATGCGCAATGCCGCGCTTTTCGAGGTCTTCCAGGAGTGCCGGGATAAAAGGCTGCGCGTCGGACTCGCCCTTCCAGAGTTCAAACGAGACCGCGAGCGCGTCATAATTCTTCTTGAGATCCGCCTTCGAGATCCGGAGAATGTGCTTCCAGAGCGCCGTGAAGCCCGGATCGCCGCTCTGCAGCTTCACGGTCGCGAGGTGCGCTGCCTCTGCAAATGCCTCGTCCTCCTTGGAGCGCTTGCTCGCCGTCGGGTAAATCTCCTCGAGTTCAGAGATCGTAAACGGCGCCTCTTCCGGATAGGATCCGGTAAAGTGCTCATCAAAATACGGGAGCTCCGGTTTTCTTAAGCGCAGTTCTTCGATGATGAGTCCCATCTGCAATCCCCAGTCGCCGAGATGCACATCGCCGATCATCTTGTTTCCGAAGAACGCGCCCATGCGCTTTAATGCCTCGCCGATGATCGCCGAGCGCAGGTGCCCGACATGCAGCGGCTTCGCGACATTCGCACCGCCGTAGTCGACGAGAATCTTTCGATGTTCATCGCGCGGAACGCCGCACTGCGGCTGCTCTGCGAGAGCGCACACCGCGTCCCGGAGCGCTTCCGAGCTCACGCGGAGGTTGATGAAGCCCGGCGGCACTGCGCCGACCTCCGAGAAGAGAGCCTCCCCTCTGAGTTCCGCCGCTACTGCCTCCGCGACCTCCAGCGGGCGCCTGCCTGCCTTCTTTGCCACTGCCATTGCGCTGTTGCACTGGTACTCACAGAGATCTGGGCGATTCGAGATCTGCACAGACGCAACCGTCGCTGGAAAGCCTGCCCTCTGAAACGCGCGCGTCACGCTCTCATTCATTGCCTCTAAGATTGTTCTGACTGCCATACGGTTTCTCCCAATGTGAAGAAGAGCAGCCCGGCAACGGGCTGCCCTTCGTAATTCTGCCTTTTAGTTCTGCGCTCTGCCAAGATACTCGCCCGTGCGGGTGTCAATCTTGACGCGGTCGCCGATGTTGACAAAGAGCGGCACAGAAATCTGTGCGCCAGTCTCGACGGTGGCAGGCTTCTGTGCGCCAGTTGCCGTATTACCCGCAAAGCCCGGCTCCGTCTCTGTGACTTCCAGCTCAACAAAAAGCGGCGGTTCGACCGAAAACACGTTGCCGTTGTAGGAGACAATCTTGACCATCTCATTCTCCTTGACGAACTTCAACGCATCGCCGATCAAATCCTTATTCAGTGAAATCTGATCATAGGTCTCGGTGTTCATGAAGTTGTACATGTCATCGTCTGCATAGAGATACTGCATCTCGACGCGGTCAATACGTGCAGCCGGGAATTTCTCCGTCGGACGGAAGGTGCGCTCAGTCACGGCTCCTGTCATCACATTTTTAATCTTGGTGCGCACAAACGCCGCGCCCTTGCCCGGCTTCACATGCTGGAATTCGATGATCTGATAGACCGCGTTGTCAATCTCGAGCGTGATGCCGTTTCTGAAATCACCTGCAGAAATCATAAGTTAACCCTCCATCCATTCGTTCCCAAATAGTCTACTGTATTCTACGACAGGCCCAAAATTTTCGCAAGCATTTTCCGCTTTTCCCTAAGCGGGAAGCACCTCTCTGGCGAGGGCTAGAAGTTTTTCCTCCCCTTCTGCCGCACACCGCTTGCCTGTCCAGAGCGAAAAGGCCTGCACTCCCTGGGAAATCAGCATCGCAAGGCCGCCAGCCACCGGCTTGCCCGCCGCACGCGCGAGCTGTAGAAATCTTGTCTCCTCCGGCGTATAGACAAGATCCGCCGCCGCCGAGAGCTTTTCAAAAAACCGCGGCGCTTCGATAACGCTCTCCCCACACTTTGGCCACATGCCAACACTTGTGCACTGTATACAGAGATAGTCGTTTTTGGGAAGCTCTCTCCAGCTTTCCAGCGCCGCCGCGCGTACTGCCACAGCTGGGTTAATTGTCTGTGCGCTCTCTGCGAGTGCTCTCGCCCGCGCAACATTCCGGTTCAAAATTACTACTTCGCTTGCGCCCCCCATCACAGCGAGTACCGCCGCGCTCCGCGCTGCGCCGCCTGCGCCGAGCAGCAGGACGCGCGCGCCTTCCGTCCGCAAATTTTTTCGCGCGAGCATCGTCTTCATCCCGGCCATGTCGGTGTTGTGCCCGACATAGCCCGTCTCTGTCCAAACCAGCGTATTCACTGCGCCAATGAGCTGCGCTTCCTCGCTGAGACCGCTGAGATAGGGAAGCACTGCCTCTTTATATGGAACCGTCACATTAAAACCCGCGATCCCGAGCGCGTGCGCGCCGCGGATTGCCGCGCCGAGTTCGTCCGGATTTTTCACTTCAAAGGGCAAATAGACAGCATTTTCCCCGCAGAAAGCTGCGAGTGCATTCTGGATGTGCGGGGAAAGGCTGTGCCCGATTGGATGGGCGAGCAGCCCCAGAACTCTGGTCCTTGCGTCGATCATGCCTGCACTCCTTTCTGCTTCTGTCTGTGGTAGAGCGCGAGAACAGGACGCTCCAAAAGGCGTTTCAGGCGAATCTGAATCTCCTCGCGCGACTCCATCGGCTGCACGAGAAGACTGTGCATACCCGCGCGATTTGCGCCCCAGATATCTGTGAAGAGCTGGTCGCCAATCGCAATTGTCTCCTCTGGTGCCGTCCCCATCCGCGCCATCGCCTTTCGGTAGCCATAGCGCCGCGGTTTTAAGGCGCGCTCCACATAAGGAAGATTTACTGCTGTCGCGAACGGAAGAATCCGCTCCGCGCGGTTATTGGAAACCAGGCACATCCGGAATCCCGCTGTCTTAAGCCTCTGAATCAGCGCGCGACTTCTCTGATCGGCGGGCGCATCCGGCGGCACCAGCGTATTGTCGATGTCAAAGACAATGCCGCGGATGCCTCGCACTGTGAGCGTCTCAAAGGGAAACTCGTAAATTGAGCGAATCTCTTCCTCCGGAAAAAAGGCACTCATGCCTGCTCCTTCTGCGCAAGCAGTTTATTGATCTCCGCCATGAAGGTATTGACGTCCTCAAACTCCCGGTAGACCGAAGCGAAGCGCACATAGGCGACCGGGTCCACCTGTTTCAGCTGTTCCATAACCATCTCGCCGATCACGGTCGAGGGAATTTCCCGCTCCTCGCGGTTAAAGAGCGCTGTCTCAACCGCATCCGTTATCGCCGTGATCTGCGCCGAACTGATGGGGCGCTTGTGGCAGGAGCTCACAATACCGCGTTCAATCTTCGCGCGGTCATAGGCTTCTCTCGAGTTGTCCTTCTTGATGATCATGAGCGGCATAGTCTCCGGCTTCTCGTAGGTGGTAAAGCGCTTCCCGCAGCGCTCGCATTGCCGCCGCCGCCGTATGGTCGCATTCTCGTCTGCGGGACGGGAATCAATGACGCGGGTATCGGGCGCATTGCAAAATGGGCATTTCATTTCTTCTTTTCCTCCATGAGACCCTGGTCTCGATAATAGCGCAGCGCACTGTCATGCAGCGGCAGCGGCAACCGTTCCAGATAAAACGCTCTGTCGGTGATGCCGGCAAAATCTGTCCGCCTTTCTGCGAGCTCAGGCAACGTTTCGTACAGCTGCTCTGTCAGCTGATAAACGAGCGCGGCATCCATATCTGCGCGCACGCAGAGCAGACATTTGACGCCAAAACTCGGAATATCTTCCTCCTGGCCAGGATAACTGCCCTTGGGAATCACTGTTGCAAAATATTGCGGCTCGGCGGCGAGAATTTTATCAATCTCCGCCACATCATAACGGAGCAGCGTGCTCTTTCGCGCCGTCGCAAGCTTTTCGAGCCCCGGAGCTGGAATGCCGGCGAGGGCATGTACAGCCTTTACCTTTCCCGCCGTGACAAGATCCGCCCCGGAACCGATGCCGGCATTGTAGTAGTTCCCATCTTCCGGCAGCCGAAGCACTGCGATCGCAACGCGCGACGCGCGCTCGGTCGCGGATCCCTCGGGTCCAATGGCAATCGGCATGTCTTTTAATTCCGCCACTGTCTCGATGCCGCTCTCTTGCAGTGTCATCCACTGGCTCACACTCGGATAAACCGCTGCGATTGCGCGGAGATTTTCGCCGCCCGGCTGTTTCCTCGCCTCTGCTGCGACATCCGCCGTGATCAGTGCGAGATCCACCTCACCGGTGAGCAGATCTCTCACATTTTCCGGCGAACCAGTCGAAGCCTTCAAATTAAAGCGGAGCGTTTCACTGCGCTTCTGCAGAGCTGCCGCGATGTCCACACTGTTCGCATACATGCTGCCGCCAGTATCCCCGGTTCCGATGGTGAGCCAGGTGATTTTTTTCTCTTTGCGCTGCGCCGCACAGGCGGAAAAAAAGCACAAAAAAGCAAGGCAAAGCGCAAGGACAGCGCGCTTTTTCCTCGCAGTCGTCGTTTTTCCCATTCCACAGCTCCTCTCTGTTTTCGGAATCAATATCAATTTCGGAAACGCTGAAAAAGGATGCAGAATCTGGTCAGTGTGCTCAGCGTTTTTTCATTATAACATCTGTATTTCTATGCTTCAAGTTTGTAACAAAAACACCCCCCGCCAATGCGGAGGATGCTGCAGAGTTTCATATTTTTTTTATTCCTTTTACTTGCCAAAGAAGCTTCCCATCAGCGAGAGGCAGATCGGGTTGTAAATATCGTCGATGATCACCGCAAACGAAGGATAGAGCACCCATGCGACATCGTGATAACCATACTGATCCATGACAGCCTTCTCGTTTGCAACAGCGTTCGGCCCAGAACCGCAGCCCCATCCGCAGTTGCCTGCTGCCATGACAGCTGCACCGTAGTCTCTGCCGAAGAGGTTGAAGGAGATGAAAATTGCAAAGACTGCCATCAGGACTGCCTGTGCGACAAGGATCACGCCCATCTGCCCAGCGACTGGCGCGAGCTTCGTGATGTCAATCGTCATCAGCACGAGTGCAAGATAGAGCTCGAGGAACATATGCTCAATGGCCTCAGTCTCCGGCACTCTCGTATCAATGCCAAAGGACTCCATCACGTTTCTGCCGATAGCACCCGCGAAGAGGCAACCGATGAACTTCGGCATCTCAATCATCGGGATCGAATCGAGCAGCATGTAAATCGGCATGCCGAGCGCTGCGAGCAGCAGGCAAGTCGCAAACGCATAAATCATGCGCGTGTTGTCGAGCGCCGGCTTTGCTCCAGTTCTCTGCGCCTCCGGCTTGTCGTTCGGATCAGCCTTTAAGCCCTTGCTCGTGATGAGGTAAGCTGCGACCGGGCCGCCAATCAGAGATCCCATGATATTGCCGAGCGTACCAGCTGCGACGCCGACTGTCGTCGCATTGGCTGCGCCCATCTTCTCAAAGATTGGTCCGAATGCCGAAGCTGTGCCGACGCCGCCGGACATTGAAGCCGAGGAGCACTGGAGCGCCAGCAGTGGATTCATGCCGATCACGTGTGCCAGCACCACACCGAGAATATCCTGCAGGGTGATCAGCAGGCAGGCTGCAACTGCAATCATAATGCAGAGCTTGCCGCCTGCATTTCTCAGCATCTTTGCGCTGAAACCGTAGCCCACGCAGAGAAAGAACAGGTTCTGGCAGAGATCCTTCATGATCTTCGCATCAAAGGTGAACTCCATAATTCCCGCGCCCTTGATCGCTGAGATCACCAGTGAGAAGATGAGGCCCGAGACGACCGGCGCCGGAATTGCATACTTCTGCAGCGCCTTGGACTTCGACACCAGGAAGCGTCCGAGGAAGATGACCAGCGCTGCGAAACCGAGCGTTGTCAGATACTCGAACTGGAAGCTGGCAAGCTTACCCGCCTCTGCTGCGGCGTACTTGCCAAAGTAACCCATGAGTGTTTCCATAATAAATATTCCCCTTTCACTCGTTGGAAACAGTAGCAGTATAATTATAAATTTTATATAAACTTTTTCAAGCGTTTTTTCTCAAAAACGAAAAAGAGCGGATGCAACGCTTTCGCTTGTCCACTCTTTGCAAAATACCTGATGAATTTTTCTTGTTCTTCGCCAAAAATTTTCAATCTTTTTATTGAAATTCCCTGTATTGATAGAGAATACCGGGTCTTCCGCCAGTCTGATAGTCAATCGTGCTCGTGAGCTCACCGCGCTCCACCAGGAAACTCACATAGCGGCGCACTGTGATGCGGGACAGCCCGATCTGGGTCGCGATCGCCTCGCTCGTAAAGCGCTGGCCAAGATGGCTGCGGAGATACTCGCGCACCAGAGAAAGCGTCTGGCGGTTCATGCCCTTTGGCAGCGGCTCGGAATCCTGCAGTCTCTCGGCTGCGCCGCGCGAGAGCATCCGGTCAATCTCTTCCTGGCGCATGCCCGTTCCGGCATCCTGCAGCACTTCCCGTCTTCTGCGGAAACGCTCCAGCCCTTCGCGGAAGCGGTCGTACTCAAAGGGCTTCACGAGGTAATCGCTGATACCGCGGGACAAAAGCTCCTGCACGATCTCCACACTGTTCGCCGAAGTCACCATGATAATCTCCGGGCGAACACCGGTCTCGTGAAGCTTATCCAGGAACTCATCTCCGTTCATGCCGGGCGTATAGTAATCCAGCACGACAAGATCAATCTCCTCCGTCTTAAAAAGCTCCAGCGCTTCCTCTCCGTTCTTGCAAACAGCGACGACCGTAAAGTCTGCGGTTCTCTCGACATAACTCCGGTCAATAGATGCTACCATCGGGTCATCTTCTATAATCAATACTCGATACATCACTCTACTCCTTTCCGGCGCTCTGCGCTCTGTGAAGCGGTCAAGGTTATCGTAAAACAGCTGCCCTCGCCGGGCTCGGTCTCGATGGAAATTTCACCGCCGTACTTATCTGCCACCTGTTTGACCAAGTAGAGACCCGTGCCGTGGTTCTTTCCTTTCGTGCTGACGCCCCTTGTAAAAATGCGATCCAGCATCGCAGGATCTACACCCCTGCCGCTGTCTTCGCAGCTTATCACGTTGACCCCGGGCTTTGCAAAAACGCCGAGGCGGATTTCTCCATTTTTTTTACCGCTCTCCTTGAGTTCTTCGATGGCATTCTCCAGCAGATTCCCAATTATGGTCACATACTCTCCGGGCTCCATCAGAAGATCCCGCTCCATCAGACTGCTGCCCGGCTCAAGGCTCAGGCGTATGCCGGTCTCGGCCGCGTGCATCATTTTCCCGATGACCAGCGCGCAGACCTCCGACACGCGGAGTGCATTTGCCGTATCCCGGACAGCCTGACTGGAGACAAGATTAGAGTTTATGATAAATTCCTTTGCCTTGTCAATTTCTCCTGTCTGCAAATAACCCAGAATAATGTGCAGTTTGTTCAGAAACTCGTGATTAAATGCGCGGAGCGTATCCATCATATTGCGCGCGCCGGAGAGTTCGTCAGAAAGGCGGAGCGCCTCCGTCCGATCCTGCAGGATGAGAAGCACCCCGCCGGGCTGTTCGCCGCGCTCTGTCACCGGCACCTCATTGATCAGCAGGGTCTGGTTTCCATTCACAAACACCTGGTTCATGACGGCTGTGCCCTCCTCGAGAATCTGTTCGAAGTGTGTCTCCGGAAAGACCTCCTTTAAGGATTTGCCCACCAGTGCCCCATCCTGCCCTGCGAGCAAAGTCTCCGCCGGTTTGTTCGCAAACAGAATTTTTCCATTCTGCCCGACTGAGACGATTCCCTCTGCAAGAGAATTGATGACTTCATCCTGCTTTACATAGAGACTCAGGAGCTCCACCGGCTCATGGCCGAGGAGCATGGTCCGCTGAAAGCGGAAAAAAGCGCCTGTCAGCAGCATACTGAGCAAAAGCATAGCGAGAAACATCGCGACATAGACCAGCATAATCTGCTGGCTCTGCCCCGTAATTTTTGAAACAGCAACTGAAACCATGACGAAACCTTCCGTCTCGCCCTCCGCATTCTGAATGACATGAAAGGCGCAGTGCAACGGACCATCTGTACCCTCGACGGTCGTGATATACGGCGCTGCCCCCGCGAGGATACGCGTCTCATCTCCGTCCACATACATATCGCCCGCCATATGACGACTAGTCTGATAGAAACGCAAGCCGTTACAATCTGCAATCAGAATGGAGTCAATGCCGGAGAAATGCTCAGTCATCTTCTCGAGCTCTTCGGCCGTCATCTCGTCCGGATATCCCGCGGCGAGCATATTGCGCACGCTGCGGAGTTCCGCAATATAGGCAGCGGCGTCGGAAATTCTCCGATCCAGCGCCTTCCGCTCTCTGGCGATATCCATTGCAAGGGTAAAACCCAGACTACACAAAAGAATCACTGTGACCAAAACTGTCATGGTCAGATAGAGCCGGTGCTCCATGTCACTTCTGCTGCCTTTTTTCCTCATTCTGTCCCACCTTCGCACTGTTTGGGCTGTTCGTTTCGTCGAATTCAGCTGGCAGGTCCCGAAGCCGGACGCAAGGCTTACAGGGTGCTAGTTTGTCACAAAACACCAATAACTGTCAAGTATAACTTTCAATATCTCATTCTTCTTTCTTATTTTTCGACAGTTTTGGAGCCTGTTCCCTCATTTCGTTCGTATTATTCTTTTTTAACACATTTAGCAGTGATTGGAAAGTATTTGCTGCCGTTTTCATCTCCCGCACATAGCGCGCGATCTCCTTGTCTGCCTCGCCTCCCCTTTCCGCCATGATACGGATAATCGCAGAGCCCACGATCACGCCGTCCGCAATCTCTGCCATGCGCCGCGCCTGCTCAGGCGTCGAAATGCCAAAGCCAATCGCCGCCGGAAGCTCTGGATTTACCTCCCGCACCACAGAGAGCATGGCGGAAAGATCTGTGCAGATCTCCTGCCGCACACCAGTCACGCCGAGCGAAGATACCACATAGAGAAAGCCCTCTGCCGTCGCCGCGATTTTCCGAATGCGCGCCCTCGAAGTCGGCGCAATCATTGAGATGAGGTCAATGCCAACCGCGCGGAACTTGGGCGCAAACTCCTCCTTCTCCTCAAAGGGAACGTCGGGGAGGATGATGCCGTCAATGCCGCACGCTGCCGCGCGCGCCGCAAAACGCTCAATTCCATAGGAAAAGACGACATTTGCATAGGTCATGAAGACAAAGGGCGTTGTGAGCTCTTCGCGAAGTTCTGCGACCATCCGAAAAACCGCATCAGTCGTGACGCCGCCCGAGAGTGCGCGGAGATTGGCCGCCTGAATGACTGGTCCCTCCGCGGTCGGATCCGAAAACGGAATGCCGAGTTCAATGAGATCTGCCCCCGCCTCTGCTGCCGCGCGCACGTCCCGCTTCGTGCTCTCAAGGTCCGGATCCCCGCAGGTGATAAAGGGAATAAATGCCTTTCCGTTCCGAAATGCCTGTCTGATGTTACTCATGGAGCTCCTCCCCTCTTGTAGCGCGCAATGGCCGCGACATCCTTGTCACCGCGCCCGGAGAGCGTGACGACAAGCACCTTGTCCTTATCCATGGTCGGCGCGAGCTTTTTCGCATAGGCCACCGCGTGTGCGCTCTCGATCGCCGGAATAATGCCCTCGGTCCGCGCAAGATATTCAAAGGCATCGACTGCCTCATCGTCTGTAACCGGGACATACGCCGCGCGGTGCAAATCGTGGAGATAGGCGTGCTCCGGTCCCACACCCGGATAATCCAGTCCCGCCGAAATCGAGTAGACCGGCGCGATCTGACCGTACTTGTCCTGGCAGAAATAGGACTTCATGCCGTGGAAAATGCCAAGCGAGCCCACATTGACGGTCGCCGCCGTCTCCCTCGTGTGAATGCCTCTGCCCGCTGCCTCGCAGCCAATGAGCCGCACGGACTTGTCTCCGATAAAATGGTAGAAGGAGCCGATCGCATTGCTGCCGCCGCCCACACAGGCAAGCACGGCGTCCGGAAGGCGTCCCTCCTTCCGCTGCATTTCTTCCTTTATCTCCTTTGAGATAATTGCCTGGAAGTCGCGCACCATGGTCGGAAACGGATGCGGTCCCATGCAGGAGCCGATGCAGTAGTGCGTGTCCTCAATCCGCGCGGTCCACTCGCGCATCGCCTCGGAGACCGCATCCTTCAAAGTTCTGGTTCCGGTCTTCACGGCGACAACCTCGGCGCCAAGCAGGCGCATGCGGTACACATTCAGCGCCTGGCGCACCGTGTCTTCTTCGCCCATATAAACCACACACTCCATGTTTAAGAGCGCTGCGACCGTCGCGGTCGCGACGCCGTGCTGTCCCGCACCGGTCTCCGCGATCAGGCGCTTCTTGCCCATATACTTGGCGAGCAGCGCCTGGCCGAGTGCGTTATTGATCTTGTGTGCTCCAGTGTGGTTCAGATCCTCGCGCTTCAAGTAGATTTTCGCGCCGCCGAGATCCTCGGTCATGTGCTTTGCATAGTAGAGACGGCTCGGCCGCCCCGCATACTCATTCAGAAGTTCTGTGAGCTCTGCGTTAAACTTCGGATCATCCTTGTAACGCCGATAGGCCTCTTCGAGCTCAATCACTGCAGTCATCAGTGTCTCCGGAATATACTGTCCGCCGTGGACGCCAAAGCGCCCATGGACTCCTA
>CALLVJ010000302.1 GCA_938010625.1 uncultured Stomatobaculum sp.
CACGCTCTGCCACGACATCGGCGAAAAACTGGGTTGTGGCGGCGCCATGGAAGCCCTGCTCCGGACGAGGGTGGGTTCTTTCCGACTGGAAGATGCCTACACGCTTTCGGAGATTGAGACGGCAATGCAGAATAACCGGGTGGAAGAGCTGATTGTTCCGCTGGAAGACTGCCTGGCAAACTATCCGGCCAGAAGAGCTTTTCCCGCAGCTGATGCCAGACTGCAGAATGGAAACCCCATTCCGGCCACGTTGGTTGCGGATGCCGCGGACGCAGAGGCTGCACTTGTTCGTCTTTACTGCAGTACTGGGAGCTTTGTCGGTGTCTTTCAGAGGCGGGGCGGACAGTACCGGGTTGAGAAGATGTTTTTGGAGAGAGGTGGCGATTGAAGGACTGGATCAATCAAAAAACGTTCCGTCTCCCGGAAGACACAGTGGTAGCAGTTGGAAAATTTGACGGCGAACACCGCGGGCATCAGAAAATCATTTCGGCCATGCGCAGCATAGCGGCGGAGCAGGGGCTTCGCACTGCCGTCTTCACCTTTGGCACACCGCCTGCTGCGATTGTCTCTGGAAAGCGACGCCCGCAGATCATGACCAATGAGGAGAGGCGGGAGCAGCTGCACCAGGCTGGCATTGACTACATTGTCGAATATCCCTTCAATGCAGAGATTGCTGCGATAGATGGTGAAGATTTTGTGCGGGAGATACTCCTCTATCAAATGCGAATGAGGGCGATTGTCGGCGGAGAAGACCTTCGCTTTGGAAAAGCTGGCGCTATGAATGCAGAGAAGCTCAGGGCACTTGGCAGGCGCCTGCAATTTTCGGTCTGCATCATCCCAAAGGAAACCGAAGGCGGGAAAGAAATCAGCTCTACGCTGGTTCGCGAGGCGCTTGCAGCCGGAGACATGAAAAAAGCGAACATGCTTCTTGGCATGCCCTATACGGCAGAAGGCATTGTGCAGCACGGCAATGGCATTGGCTATCGCATCCTCGGTTTCCCGACCATCAATCTGATTCTTCCAGCGGAAAAGCTGCTGCCGAGGCAGGGGGTTTACCAGACGGAGACCGTTTTGCGGGACGGCAGAACATTTCGGAGCATCACGAATGTCGGCACCAATCCCAGTGTCGAGCAGGACGGTCTTTCACATAAGTTGCGTCTGGAAAGCTTTCTTCTGAATTTTTCGGGTGATCTCTATGGAGAGCAGGTACGCCTGCGTTTTCTCAGATTTATACGTCCGGAGAAAAAATTTGCTTCGCTCGAGGCATTAAAGCAGCAAATTGCAGCAGATTTGGCCGCGATTCATTGACAGTTCATCTCGTTTTATGCTAGTATATCCGCGTAGTTCAGCGCCCAAAACTATGACTTCGGGACACTCCGCCAAAGCCGCAGTTTCGGGTCAGACCAAGAAAGAAGGAGAACGCTATGATTTCAAAAGAGAAAAAAGCAGAACTCATCAAGGCATATGGCAGAAAAGAAGGCGACACAGGCTCGCCGGAGGTTCAGATTGCACTTTTGACCGAGCGCATTACAGAGCTCACAGAGCATCTAAGGGTCAATCCGAAGGATCACCATTCGAGAAGAGGTCTTCTCATGATGGTTGGTCAGAGAAGGAGCCTGCTCGGCTATCTGAAGAAGACAGATCTGGACAGTTACCGCGCTCTGATTGAGAAGCTCGGACTCAGAAAGTAATACACATAGAACTTTCTTACTCAGGGTGGAATTTATTCCACCCTGTTGTTGTGTAAGAACAAAGAAAGTCGGGAATTGGGAGAAGAACGGGAGAAAAAGAGGAGAAAACATGAGCAAAGAGTTTAAGAGCTACAGCATGGAGCTTGCGGGAAGAACCTTGACGGCGGAAATCGGAAGAGTGTGCGCGCAGGCAAATGGCGCTGTGCTGATGCACTACGGCGACACCGTTGTGCTCTCCACGGCCACCGCTTCCAAACAGCCGCGGGAGGGCATTGACTTCTTTCCGCTTTCTGTCGAGTATAATGAGCGCCAGTATGCTGTCGGCAAGATTCCCGGCGGTTTCATGAAGCGCGAGGGCAAGCCCTCTGAAAATGCAATTCTGACGGATCGCGTCATCGACCGTCCGATGCGCCCGCTGTTTCCGAAGGACTACCGGAATGATGTGACCCTCGAAAATCTTGTCATGAGTGTGGATCCCGATTGCGCGCCGGAACTCACGGCCATGCTC